>CAOSOP010000006.1 GCA_948525355.1 uncultured Bacilli bacterium
AATTTGCAGTAACCGGATTTATTGCATTTATTACAAACCATGCAAGAAGAACGATAAGAACAAGTCATGTCTACAGAACCAGGTTTAATAATAGAGTTTCTAATTATTTCTCTATAGACTGTGCTCTTGCATCTATGGACAATAGCAGCAACCTGATCTAATGACATTCTTTTGTTAAGACAAGCTTGAATGGTCATTCTGTCATCAAAGGAAAGGTGAGAGAATTTAGGTTTCTTTTTCTTCAAAACCAACATAAATAAAACCTCCTTTAAAAAGAAGAAAAAGCGACAATTATATTATACAAAAATTTCGGACCCCCTAGGGGGTTAAACCCTACGGGAAAGTGAAGTGCATCGATGAAGTTGGGTAAATGGTATGAAGTTGCAATTAACTAGTCACTTAATGATTTTCATTTTTTGTCGATATTAATAACTTTCAAAGTTTACTAGAATTATGAATTTTTGTATAATCACGATTTTGCTATATCAGATTTTTTTAAAAAAGAATTAAGAAAAAAGAAAGCAAAACTTTTAATTTAGTCGTTTTCTTTAAATTTTTAGATTTCAATGCAAGTAATGAATTTATATTTTTTTATATAAAAATAATTCATCCTCCTCTTGCCAAGGAAAACTAAGGCTTCCAAAGTCATTATAGCCAAGTTCACGATAAAAAAACTGTCCGTTCTCATTTATTGAAGTTGAGACAAGTACATAACTATAACCAAGATTTTTCATTTTTGTTTCAAAATAATCCATAAGTAATCTACCCAAGCCTTTTCGTTGAAGAGATTCCTTTATGTATAACAAATTACAAAAAGGAGTGTTGTCCCAAAATAAGTTATAACGAAGTATTCCAGATGGCATATTATCAACAAATAAAATATAGCATTCTTTTAAGTCTATTTTCTTAATATACTCTTCATAAGAAATATGCTTATCAAGACTAAACCAAAATTCTTTGTCATCAATAGTTGCGCTTCTAATATCAATTTTCATTTAAATTACACCTTATCTAAATCAAAAATATTATATAACTTATTTTATTTTTTTAATAGATAACACATATATTTATCTTTGATTAAAACACTTAGAAGGTCTTTCCTGTTTCTATAAAATAAGAGCCAATTCATTTATATTTTTAAAAGTTGTTTCTTGACTTAAACGCTTTATATAAATGGTAATATACGACATTTAAATCAATCATTTAAAGGCAAAAATAAATAAAGCTTTTAGTGCTTGATATCTCTTATAATCTATATAGAATTAAAATTTTAATTAATATAAATATCAATATATTATCGTTAATACTACACAGCTTTAATTGAAAATAAGAAAATATGTTGATTTTTTCATTTCATAAACATATACTAATAAAGGTCCAAATAACTGGGGGTGAATTGGTTTCGACAGTTAAGGATGAGTTAGTGAGGCAGCCGAGTTGTGACGTAATCACTTGCTTGATAAATGGCAAAACATATCACATTAATCGTGCACCAGCCATGATGGCTTGTGCGGCTTGCTAATTTAATTAGCACTCCGTTGAACTAATAGTTCTGCACAGTCACTTATTATCGCTTTTGATCGGATAGTTTGTGGCTCACCAAGATCAAATGCTCTGAAGTAAGTTAGTATCTTCAGAAAAGAGAACACTAACAAAAAATAATGGATTTATCGTCTATAGTGAACCATTATTATTAATATAGACTAAGCTGTAGTCTTGCTAATGGTGCTTTAATTGGACACGAGTTCGACACTCGTCACCTCCACCAAATTATATTGGTCTAATTTTAAATTATTAATAAGTGAATAAATAATTATCAAACAAAAAGGCCGTTGATTCTTAATATACTATCAAGTTTCAACGGCCTTTTATTATTTATTGACCATTATTTTTTGACTTTATATTCTCAACTATTTTCTTTCGAAGTTGTTCATATTCATCTTTTGCTATAGCACCGCTTTTTTCAAGTTCTTCTAATCTGCTTAGTTTTTCAAAATCACTATGACGAAGAGTGTTGCGTTTAGCTATTCTTGCTTTAGCATTGGATATTCCAGCGTACTCTATCCAGTGGAATACTGTAGCAAGTACCATAAGAATACAAGAAATAATACTTATAGCTTCTAATATCTCATTTATATAGTCATATCTTTGAATAAGTGTTAGAACTGTAACAAGTATCGCTGCAGTAAGGAACAATTCTGCTTTTCGAATATGACGTTGCTCAGTTTCATTAGAATTAATAACTGAAAGTGCTCCGAGAATAAGTAATACGATACCGTTTAAGACAGCCATTATTATCCAAAATAGTGTTAAACTGTTTGTAATATCACTACCTACTGCTTCTAAATCATGCCTTTCTGCTATCATCATAATAAACTTAATAATCATTGCTATACCTGCAACAATATCGATAAGACCGGCAGTTAGACTAAAGAAATATCTCTTCTTCTCCATAAGTATTTCCTCCTACTAATTATAGTTTAAACTATAAAATAAGACATATCAACTAATAAATATGTATGTTTTTTTCTTTAATTATATTTTTAAAGAAAAAAGGACTATTTTAAGATATAAATCACTTAAAATAGTCCATTGTTTTTTATTCAAATATTCAATTAGTCTTCATCATCTAAATCTTCACTAACTGGTTCTCTTGTCTTTTTTTCAGCATCCAATTCCCAATTAGGTCTGACACTATTTACTAGTTTTAATGTAAGATTAAATAGTTGTTGCTCTTTTTCTTTTCTTTCAGAACTATATTCACTCATTTTTTGAGCGTGCTTACCATAAGCATCTAGAACTTCTTGTGTTTCTTGCAAACTATTATTAATCAAAGCAGAAATTGCTAAAGATGAACGATAGTGAGATAAATTACCATTATCACAAATTCTATGTTTAAAGTCATGGCTTAAGGTTCCATAAAACTCTTCCGCAACATCATATTCTTCTGAGAACAAACGAATAAATAACTTCTCTGCAATCGCACTAACTTTTAATTCATCAGGATAATAAAGCATATAGACTTGAATTTCTTTCAAATATTCTAATGCTTTATCAACATTATTATTTAAGAGCGCATCAAGGTAATTGTAATAAAGAATATGTGATTTATGATAAGTTCCATAATCATCAAATTCTTCAATTTCTAAATCCTCATCTAATAACATATGGCGAATGTTTCTTAATTCAAGATTATAAGCTCTTAAGTCATCAGCTTTTCTTGTTTTAATAAGAATGAAGCAATCATTAGCATAATCCAAGCGGCATGGAAGTAATTCATATAAAGGAATCAATGCACCATAAGCCAAAGAGAATAAGAAAGAAACTTGAAGCAATGAACCATTTTCAAAAAGGAATGATACACCGATTACGATTATACTTAACAAAAGGTAACCAAACATTCCAAACAAATGATAGAGGTAGTGATTGGTCTTCTCTTTTTTAGGTGTCATCAAGAAATGGAAATCCATGAAGTCACCAATTTTGAAACTAATAAGACTTTTCTTTCCCTTCTGATGAGGCAAAACAACCGTAAATCCAAAGAACTGTATTTTTGTCAACTGATATCCACCTAAGATACCACCTATTAATTTAAACGAGGCATAGACTATTGAATTGACGAGTATTGAAACAATAATAGCTATGAAAATGTATAAAGTAGGTGGAATTTTCACTGTAACATTTTGTAACTGCAAAGTTCCAAATCCGATGATAACTGCAGCAGAGATAAATATCATTATCCAGCTGAAGTTAAAATCCAAAAAACTTCTTTTTATCTTTTTCGTTTCTTCCTCAGGCTCCTGCTTGCGATCATACGCAATTTCTTCAGTTGAAACCACATCAGTAGCTGTTGAAGGAGTTACTTCCTCTTCTTCAATAGCAGGCATATTTTGTTTATTTTCATTTTGATTATTATCCATAAATTTAAACCCAACTTTCTTTTTTTATTATAACTCTATTTTTAATATTTAACAAGTTTAATAAGCATTGTATTAACTAAGTTTTAGTAAACTATAGTAATCTTCCATTTCTTCATCACTAATCCCATAGGATTTATAGTTTGAATCTAGAGGAAGAAATTTAATGTATGAATCAAATTTTTCAATCACATTGTCATAACTATCAAATACCATCTTACCAAACTCTCTGATCTTTTCTTTTAGCAAATCCTCATTTCTTTTTAAGAACTCAACCATTAGCCAACTTAATCCTAGTCCGTGTGCAACTTCTGGATGAAGCCCTGAGAGCTTGTGTTCAGCAAAGTGACATGTCATCTTACTAATTTTTCCAAAAGATGTTATACCATTATGCGAAAGAGTTGATGTGTAAAGCATTTCAGTTAAAACATCATCATTGCGATTTTTATCAAATAACCTATCACTTATTCTTACAATGTTTTTTATAACACTTAGGGCAAATAAATCAGAAATTTCATATTCTTTTGATTTACAGAAATACCTCTCGAAACTATGTGATATTATGTCTATCGCTCCACAGGCCAATTGAAAATCCGATACTGATTTTAAAAGGGAAGAATCTAATATTGAAAATAGCGGATAATTTGTCGGACTATTGAATCCGCCTTTAAAGTTCTCAGCTCTATCCGACATAACACAAGATGAACTCATTTCAGAGCCGGATGCTGCAATCGTTACAACGGTTGCTACGCTCAACACCTTTGATGGAACAGCGATTTTTTTATTAAAATCTATAGGGTTGCCATCATAATAAAAGGAATTAGCATAACTTTTAGCCGCATCTATAACTGACCCACCACCTATCGCAACAACTAATTGTGGATCAAATCTTTTCGTCTTATTAATCGCTTCAATTACACTGCTGACATCTGGATTTGGTTTTATTCCAGATATTAAATGATATTGGATACTCTTGTTATTTAAATCATTTAAAACTTCATCCAATACACCAGACTCTTTTAAGCTTGACCCACCGATAAAAAGAACAACTCTTTTAAAGCCATATGAATCGATAATACTTCCTAGTTCCTTATATGAAGTAAAATATATTTTAGTAGGATTACAAAATGTCAAATAATCTTTCACTGCCTAATTCCCCTTTTCACCATTTGCAGTAGTAATCGCTTTGCGTCTATTAAACTCAATAAACTTCCGCACCCAATCTCTCAATGATCCGGCTGTTATAATTTGAAAATGCACAGCTTCAAAATCAGGTGTTGTTGAAAAATCTTTATTGACCCAATTGATAATAGAAGTCAAAAAGCACGATATATAAAACTCGATTATATAGTTTAAATCATCATAAGGCAAAAGTTGTGCCTCAGGTACAAACTTAGGTATTGTGCGTCTAATATATGCCATCATAGTATTATAAAGATAGTTAAAAAATACAACTTTTTCACTAGCCGCAAAAATATTTTTTATAATCTTTTGATTATTATAGACATATGAATAGAATTGATCTAACAACTCTCTAATAGAATTTAACTTTGTTATTTCAGGTATTTTATTCCTAAATTCATTAAAATCGTCTAAAAACATTTGATATAAACAGTCATTTATACCAGTAAAATGATAATAAAAACTCTGTCTAGATATATTAGCATCACGGCAAATATCGGCAACATTGATTTTATCCATCGGTGTATTTAATAGCTTATTACGCAATGTATTTATTATTACACTTGCATAGTTTCTTTCCATAACTACCACCTCCAGTAATGCAGTTTATAGCACTTATTTTGACACATGTCAAACAATATGCATTATGAAAGGAATTTAAAACGCAAAATCACCATCGACAAATATTGGGTGAGTGTGGCCTTCTTCATCGATACCATCAATTTGAAGATCTTTAGTACCAATCATAAAGTCAACATGTTCCTTACTGCTATTAAGACCAGCAGCAGTCAATTCTTCTTCGCTCATGTTTTCACCATTTTCAATACATTCATTAAATGATGCACCAAGTGCCAAGTGACAAGAAGCATTTTCATCAAATAAAGTACTTAAGAATACTATTCCTAATTCAGATATTGGGGAATGATAAGGAATCAATGCACATTCTCCTAAGCGGCAACTACCTTCATCAAACTCAATGATTCCTTTTAACGCCTCATATCCTGTTTCCGCTCCAAAATCAATGACCTTTCCATCCTTAAATTTCAAAAAGAATTTGTCGATCACTATTCCATGATAATTCAACAACTTACTTGAATATACTATTCCATCAACACCATCAAGTCTAGGTGAAGCGAATATTTCTTCGGTTGGTATATTAGGAACAAAACCTCTTCCATTTATCTTTTGAATGTTATTAGCTCCTGTAAAACGATAGTTTTTAGGTAGCTTTATTGTTAAATCAGTTCCTAAACTATTTTTATAATGCAAACTAACAAGTTTCATGTCATTTATTAAGGAAGCATTTCTTTTCATCCTTTCAACATGTTCATTCCATTCGCTTATTGGATCGTTATCTTCTTCAATACGGCACGCCTTATAAACAGCCTTCCATAATTTAGCAAGAGCTTGGGTTGGAGAATCATCTTTAAACACTCTGCTTGCCCATTGTTTTGTTGGTACTCCTGCTATACACCACGCAAGTTCGTTGCTGTTATATATTCTTCTAAAAGGATATGTTGCGCTTCTAAAAGCGTAGTTATATGCTTTCAATTTTTCAGACGGAACAAATTGGAACACCATTGGATCATCACCATCTAAAAGAATTCTTGCATATCCCTGCTTAGCTCTTTCTTCCATTCTTTGGACATAGAATTCATCAATCTCTGATGCTCTTTTCAAAGAAGAATTCATCAACTTCTGCTTTATTAATATTTGATCTGTATAAACAACATCAACATGTTTAACTTTTTGATTATATAATTCTTTAACAAGATAGTGAACAAACTCGCTCATTTCAACATTTGCCTGAATGACAACATTTTGTCCTGAGTGAGCTCTAATGCCTATTGTAGCTATCAAGTTAGCATATTTTTTCATTAATTTAACTTTTTTCATATTTAACCTCCCATACTTAAAATATATATTAACTAAAAAACAAAATATCTTCAACAATTTATTTAACTGAATAATAAAAGCCTTGAATCAATTTTATGATCCAAGGCTTTAAGTAATACGATTTATAGATTCTGTTCTTCTTCGGTTGCTTCAGCGGTTTTTTCTTCTACTTTGACATCTTCCTCTTTAATTTCGGCTACTTCTTTATTTTCAATATTAGCCTTATTCCTTTTAAATGGCTTTTTGCCATCACGTAAGCATTCAAGGCAATAAACTGAAAATGAAATTAAAACAGTATAAATGACAAATTCAAGAGATGAATACAAATAAGCCGTATGTGTAGCCTTAGCATAAGAAGTATTATTTACATCAATAATGCTTATTCTAAATATAATGATTGATACTAGGAAAAAGGCAAACAAACTAATATTGAATATCAAATATAGCTTTTCTCTACCTTTCTTCAAAACAAATAATAAAACAACATATGTTATGGCTGCTGCAAATACAATAACTAAAAATAGACCAGCTAAATATGGTACCCACTGCTCACTATTTCGTTTTTCATCGACAAATAACTGCCAAATATCAAAAAAAGTTGTAAGTATTTTTGTAAAAAGACCGACAGCTGACATACCTAGTATTACAGATAATATACCTTTTTTCACATTCATTTTTCGCTTCTCCTTACTTATACATTCAATATACAATTTTAATTTAAATAAAGCAATATAAATACAGTATTTAGTCAATATTATTAAGTAATCTTACAGTACTATTACTAAATTATAAAGTTTTGTATTTATTTATAAAATCATCTGTGCTATTAACTTAGAAAGAGTTTTCTGATCGTATGACAACATTATTAAAGTAAAAATATTTTTCTTATCTAAATTGATAATAAGTTTAAAATCTTCAACTAGTTTTTTTGTTGTAATTCATAATTCCTAAAGTTACATAAAACTTATCTAAAAGCTTTTCTTGAACTGCAATATAGAATTCTTCACTCTCTAAATAGTATATTTACTCAATTATCACATATCACAAGCAAAATATGTATTTGCAACTAATTCCTTTTTTGCTCAACTAACCCTAACAAATACAAAAAAGCTGGAGCGGGGATTCTATAAATTTTTTTATCATCATACTTATATTCACCAAAATCATTTGCGCGTTTTGTAATAACAAGATTAGGATAAGACTCTTTTGCCTGTACTACAATTTCATCATCACAAAAAATTTTTGCTTGATCTCTATACTTTACTTCAATCATAATTGGGTGGAATCTCTCAGATTTAACGACAATATCTATTTCTTTATCCTTTTTTTCTCCTTTAAAATATCCAACCATAGCAGCTTCTTTAAAATAAAACGCTTTAACATGTTTATATACTGCGGTTTCTGCAATTATGCCAAGTTCATTGGGCTCGTTTGTTATATCATCTTTCATCAAAACAGCATTTCTTATTGCAGCATCTGCAATATAAATTTTATCTTTTGACTTTAAAACTTGTTTTCCACTTATATTAACAAGTGGGCTAATATATATAAGATTCGCACTTTCTAAATAACCAATATATTTTTCCACAGTATTTCGACTTAAACCATCTAGTTCTTTTGTTAATGTATTCAGATTAATAATGTTTGAAGATGTATAACATAAATATAAAAATATTTTTTCTATATCGTTTATGTTTTTTATTCCATATACAGATACTAAATCACGTTTCAATGCCTTATCAACTATATCCTCACGCAAAACTCTTTGCGCATATAAATCGTCTGAGCTTAAAGCAAGTTCAGGAAATCCACCGACTTGTAAATATCTAATAAAATGAACCTGCAAACATGATAGTTTGTTAAATATCTCTGTTTGCTCTTGCAAAGATTTAAGATAAATTTGAGTGGGTTTAATATCTTCAGGTAATTGGGGAACATCTATGTTTAAAAGTTGACAATATTCAAAGAAAGATAGTGTAGGAACATGGATAACCTTCCATCTTCCCAAACCACTCTCAGTGGCTTTATTCATTAATATAGGACTTGCTGAACCTGTTGCTACTAAACTAATATTAGGATTAGTGTCATAAATTACCTTAAGCCAACTATTCCAATTATCAGCATACTGTATTTCATCAAAAAAACAATACACCTCTTCATCAATTGAAATATTCGCTCTATATACTTCAAGAATTTGGTCAATAGTGCATAGTTTTAACAAAGGGTGGTCAAAAGATAAAAACAAAATATTTTTTGAATTTATACCATTTTGAAGCAAAGAAGAAATTATTTGGTACATAATTGTAGTTTTACCAGTTCTTCTTGCACCACATAAAATAACCAAACGTCTAATTTCCTTGCACAATAATGTATTCATTGCTTCTTGATATGCAAATCTTTTCATAGGCTTGTTATATTCTTTCTTCACACTACCTGTTTGCCACCAAGGATTATAAGAATAAAGTAATCTTAAAATGTTTTCTGAATTAGCAATAGACATATTAAGTTCCTCCACTATAAATATAGTATAGTATAATATTTTCAATAATACAACCATTTTTGAAAAAAACACTAAGATTATTATCAATCAATTGATAATAATTGAATGAATTATTTCAATTTCAAGTGTTAGATTGAAATTTCTTATATCAATCATTGTATATAGATTAACTTAGTTATTAAAGTAAATATGTAATTTTTTAACAATTTAAAAGGAAGACTTGCGTCTTCCTTTTTATAAGTTTTGATTATTTTCTAGGATTCTTGATGTTAGCTTGTGCTGCAGCAAGACGTGCGATTGGGACACGATATGGAGAGCATGAAACATATGTTAATCCAATGTTATGAGCAAACTCAATACTTGATGGATCACCACCATGTTCACCACAAATACCACATTGTAAGTTTTTACGTGTCTTACGTCCTAAAGTGACTGCCATTTCCATTAACTTACCGACACCTTTGGTATCTAAACGTGCAAATGGATCACTTTCATAAATCTTAGCTTGATAATAGCTTGGTAAGAACTTACTAGCATCATCACGGCTAAATCCAAATGTCATTTGTGTAAGGTCATTTGTACCAAAACTGAAGAACTCAGCTTCTTGTGCAATCTCATCAGCTGTTAAAGCTGCACGAGGAATTTCAATCATGGTACCAACTTGATACTCTAAGTTAACTTTTGCTTCTTTAATAACTTTATCAGCAGTTTCAACAACAACCTTTTTGACATTGGCTAATTCCTTAATTTCTCCAACTAATGGAATCATGATTTCTGGGACGACATGCCAATTCTTGTGACGCTTTTGAACAGCAATTGCAGCCTTAATAACTGCCTTAGTTTGCATAACAGCAATTTCTGGATATGTGACAGCAAGACGGCAACCACGGTGACCCATCATTGGGTTGAATTCGTGTAAACTATTGCAGATTTGTCTAACTTGAGCAACAGTCTTTCCTTGTCTCTTGGCAAGTTCTTCAATATCCTTTTCAGCTGTAGGAACAAATTCATGAAGCGGTGGATCGAGGTAACGGATAATAACTGGTTTACCTTCAAGAGCTTCCATAAGTCCTTCAAAGTCAGCTTGTTGTAAAGGTTCAATCTTTGCTAAAGCATTTTCTCTTTCTTCGACTGTTTCAGAAACAATCATTTCACGAATTTTATCAATACGTCCTTCGCCGAAGAACATATGTTCTGTACGGCAGAGTCCAATACCTTGTGCACCTAAGCGTGCGGCATTTTGAGCATCGGCTGGAGTATCAGCATTGGTACGAACATCTAATGCTCTATACTTATCTGCAAGTGACATGATGCGTCCGAAATATCCACTTGAAGGATCAGCAGGAACTGTCTTAATAGCGATATCATAAATTTTACCTGTTGAACCATCTAAGGATAAATCATCACCTTCATGGAATAACTTACCACCGAGTTCAAATTGCTTATTCTCTTCATCCATCTTAATATCGCCACAACCGGAAACACAGCAAGTTCCCATACCACGAGCGACAACAGCAGCGTGAGAAGTTTGTCCTCCACGAACTGTTAAGATACCTTGTGCAAACTTCATACCTTCAATATCTTCTGGTGAAGTCTCTAAACGAACAAGAATAACATTTTTCTTTTCTTTACCAAGTCTAACAGCATCTTCTGGTGTAAAGACTATGGTACCAGCTGCAGCACCAGGTGAGGCTGCAATACCTTTACCAACAACATTTTTCTTATCAGCTTCAGCAAGAGCCTTTGCATCAAATGTTGGGTGTAATAACATATCGAGTGATTTAGCATCAATTTGCATTAATGCATCTTTTTCACTAATCATACCCTCATCAATGAGGTCGCATGCGATTTTAATAGCGGCAGCGGCTGTACGCTTTCCGTTACGTGTTTGAAGCATATATAATTTACCTTTTTCAATAGTAAATTCCATATCTTGCATATCTCTATAGTGATGTTCAAGAGTATCACATACTTCAAGGAATTGTTTATAAACATCTGGTAAGATCTTTGCCATTTCATCAATGTGCATAGGTGTACGAACACCGGCAACGACGTCTTCACCTTGAGCATTCATCAAGAACTCACCCATGAGTCCTTTTTCACCAGTTGCAGGGTTACGTGTAAATGCAACACCAGTTCCACAGTCATCACCCATATTACCGAATGCCATCATTTGGACATTAACAGCTGTTCCCCAGCTATATGGAATGTCGTGGTCCATACGATAAATATTAGCTCTTGGGTTATCCCATGAACGGAAAACTGCTTCAACAGCAGCAAAGAGTTGCTCTTTTGGATCGGTTGGGAAAGGCTTTCCGATCTTTGCCTTATATTCAGCCTTAAATTGTTCTGCTAATTCTTTAAGGTCTTCGGCTGTTAAATCAACATCGTTGACAACACCCTTTTTAGCTTTCATCTTGTCGATGAGTTCTTCAAAATATTTTTTACCAACTTCCATAACGACGTCAGAGAACATTTGAATAAAACGTCTATAGCAGTCGTATGCCCAACGTGGGTTGTTGGATTTAGTTGCTAATGTCTCAACAACTTCTTCATTTAAACCAAGGTTAAGAATTGTGTCCATCATTCCTGGCATTGATGCACGTGCACCAGAACGAACTGAGACGAGAAGCGGATTTTCTTTATCACCGAATTTCTTTCCTGTGATTTTTTCTAGCTTCGTAATGTACTCCATGATTTGGCCCTTGATTTCATCATTGATGTGTCTGCCATCCTCATAGTACTGTGTGCAAGCTTCGGTCGAAATTGTAAAACCTTGAGGAACTGGTAAACCAATCTTAGTCATTTCGGCTAAGTTAGCACCCTTTCCACCGAGGAGTTCACGCATCGATGCGTCGCCTTCACTGAACAAATAAGTATACTTCTTTTTTGCCACTGTTTTCCCTCCTGAAATTTTTAGAAGTCAGGTAGACTCTTCATCTACCCAATCGAAAAAAGTTTACATTATTTTAAAGCAAAATACAATAGCAATAATATAAAAAATCAAAGAACTTTCAATATCAGCTCTACTTAATTATTCTAATCTCCAACTCTAAACTAACCCCAAACTCTCTTTTTACCATTCTTTTTATTCTTTTTATAAACTTATATATACTTTTTGGATCATCTTCAGCACTAATATCTAAAAAATTATAGTGTTCTTTAGACATGAAGGATTTCATTTTAGGATGTTTTTCTAAAACTTTTTCAACAAGCTCATATGCGTGATAATTCATAGGGTTTTTAAAAGTAGAACCTAAAGTATATATTCCTTTAGGTTGAGACTTTCTTTTTTCTAAAACTTTCTTCTCTATGTTTTCAGCATAGCCTTTTTTTAATTTATAAATTGCAAACAAGATAATTCCTTTAATATCTGTTTTTCGATAACATCTATTAATACGCGATGAATCTATTTTCAAAAAGTTCTTTCCATCAAATACAATGATGCTTTCAAGCCCTTCATAATAGTCATATCCCAAAAAACTTGCGTTGTTCTTTATCCCTGCTCCAATAGTTCCTGGAATTGTATATGGACCAATAAAGTTTGTATATCCTAATTTTTTTAAAACTGTATTAGCCTTTGATGATGAAGTCGAACCAGATATAATAGCTCTCTCACCTTTAATTAAAATTATTTCATCATCAACACGTAAAACCTTTCTTTTGCAACATTTTCTTATCGGCAGTGTATTAGACCCTTTTCCCAAAATATACTCTTTACCATTATACCTAGTTAAAAGATAGTTGATAAAATCCTTATAGTTTTTAAATTCATAGTAGTTTTTAAAATATCCTTTGAGCGGAAGATTTATTGCTTCTTTATACGTTCTTCTCAATTTCATCTAATACCTTATTCAAAACATCATCGTGGAAAAATCCATTATATGATTTAATTAAATCTTCTCTTGTTTCTTTTGGTTTATAATACTCAATTAATTCTTCTAAATGTTCTTTATCTTGTTTTTCATAATCTAAAAACTTTATTTTCGTATATTTTTGAAGTGCTAAAACATTCTTTTTCTGATGGTCAGCTTTAACATGTTTAGATGGAATAAAAATGACTGGCACACGATAAGAAATTATATCTGCAATAGTTCCAGCACCACTTCGAGCAACTATTAAATCATAATCGGTATATAAAAACGATTGTATAAATCCACAAGTCTTAACTTTTGACTTGAACTTATATTCTTTCACTCCAGTGCTTATTGTTATATCATATCCACTTAATTCATCAGCTAATTTAAAAACTTCTTCCGAACCATTTGACCCAGTTAAAAAAAGTATCTTCTTTAATTCTTTATTTAGGATCTGCTCTTTGCACTTAAATTCAAGTGGACTTCCAACATTAAGGCATTTTTTCTTTTTAAAGGGAAAATAAGTGAAGGTCTTTTTTACAAACGGCTGAATAAGCTTGTTGCTTCGTCCAAATATCGCGTTAAATTCATATGTATATAAATTTTTGTATCCCTTGGTATATAATCCTAAAAATACTAGCGTTATTCTTCCTCCACCGCTAATAAATACTGTTTTTTTATCGTAGCCGTCGAATATTTTAAGAAAATTGGTGTATTCTTTAAATGAATTAAACGGCTTATAAAACTGTCCATTTTTAATCAATGATCGGCTTATCTTATGTTCAAATGCAACAACTTCAACATCATCATTTCTTTTTTTCAATTCACTTTGAATCTTTAGTAAAGGTAAAATGTGACCAGCGGTGATGTCGGCTAATAATACTATTTTCATTTAAATCTCCTTTCGAAGCGATAATGCCAAAAGCAAACAAAGTTATAAGCATACTGCTGCCACCATAAGAAATTAGCGGCAAAGTTATTCCAGTTACTGGTAAAAGTCCAACGACAACACAAAGATTAATAAGTGTTTGCATCATGATGACATTTGTAAGACTTAACTTCAGATAACAGTTAAATACCGATGTCGACTTTAATGCATATTTATAACAGAGGTAGAAAAGCGTGCCGTATAAAAGCAAAATGATAAATCCACCGATGATACCGAATTCCTCGATGATTATTGCAAAGATAAAATCAGTCTGTGGTTCTGGTAAATAGAAATGTTTTTGTAGCGACCCATTAAATCCTAAACCCGTCAGACCACTCGGTCCAATGGCATATAATGACTGAATTATTTGAAAGCCTGCACCTAATGGATCATCATAGGGATTTAAGAAGGCGGTGATTCTTAAAAATCTATATGGTTCTGTCGCAATCAATACTACAAATCCTACCACACATAATCCACCCATACCTACAAAGTATCTGACCTTTAATTTTGAAATAAAAATAAGCATTGCGAGTCCCATCATCGTGACTAGTGCTGTACCAAAATCAGGTTCTAGCATCGTTAAAACGAAACCAAGCCCTGCATAAAAGAATAGTGGCAAAAAAGTTTTTAGAGACATGGTCTTTTCATAATTTTCCGCTAAAAATCTTGATGCATAGATTAAGAAGACTATTTTAAAAAGCTCTGAAGGTTGAAATCCAAAGCTTCCTATTCCAAACCACGAACGCGAACCGTTTTTAACAACTCCAACTCCCGGAATAAGAACCAATCCTAAAAGTGCTAGAGATATGTATAACATCAGTTTTGAAAATCTATATAGCAATGTTGTATTGACAAAATAACCAATACAAAACACAACAATTCCTATGACCAGAAAAATAATCTGTCTTTTAAAGAAATAAAACTCATCATCATAAAGGTATTTAGCCCATACTGACGAAGCGTCTTTAACCATAAATACGCCAATAATAGCAAGAGCTAGTACGATTGCAATTATGTAATATGAAAGATTTTTAATTTTATAATTCATACGCTTTTTTCACCATTTCTTTAAACGCTCTTCCTCTTTCTAAATAGTTCTTATACTCCGTGCTTGATCCTGAAGGAGATAATAAGACATCACACACTTTAATTTTTTTAGCAAGTTCTATAGCAAAGCTTGTCGCTTCCTTTAACGAACAGAAATAATAAACCTTTGACCTATCATCAATATATTTTTTAAACAACTTTCCTTCGTCCCCATATATCAATATATAATCAGCTCTAATCTTTATGCGTGTTTTCGACTTTAAATGTCCACCAAGTATCAATATTATCTTTTTATTTCTTTCATTTAAAGCACAAGTGGTCGCTTCAAAAGAAGTCGACTTACTATTATCAATAAACGAAATATCTCCATCGAATAAAAACAATTCATTTCTACATTCAATATTAATTTTATTAAAGTCAAAATCAATCTTATCAGTTTCTAAACCAAGACATTTTAAAACATTTAGAACTAAATTATAGTCAAATGACTTAACATCTTTTACATCAATATATTCATTATAATTAACTTCAATCTTTAGCTTTCGTGCCAGTTCTTTACTTGCAACAACTTTTTCACTTAACCTTACAAGTCTTTTTTTCGCTGCAACATATTCTTTAAAATTGTCATAACTGTCAAGATGATTATAAGATAAACTTGTCAGCACTAAAACATCTATCAAATCATAAAATAACATCGCTTGATAAGAAGATACTTCTAATATCAAATAATCTAAATCCTCTATGGCATTTAAATAAGAAAAGATTGGTCTGCCATTATTGCCAAGCGCCAATGCTTTATATCCCAAATCTTTTAATAAACCTTCTAGCATTGTCACCACTGTTGTTTTACCATTAGAACCAGTAACAACGATTAGTTTAAATCTTCTCTTTAAAAAATAAAGCGCTAAGCTCAAATCGTTGACAATATTTATTGCTAATAATCTTATAAGATCTAAAGTTTTTGAAGTAAACTTAATTCCTGGACTTACAAGTGCCAAATCAAAAAGCGGCAGTTCTTTTTTTAAAAGCCTATAATTATAATCAGCCTGTAATTTATCATCATAAGTATATACTTCATAACCTTTTTTTAATAAAAAATCTTTTACCGCAAGATTTGATTTTCCTAAACCAACTAATAAGACTTTCTTCATATCATAGTCCTCATTAAAAGTAAAACAATCATAATCGAAGTTTGGATCAAATAATAACTCATCGTAATTTTATATTCAGGAACTTTTTTTAATTCAAAATGATGATGTAAAGGTGCCATTAAAAACACTCTTTTATGAGTTATTTTAAAATAGATTACTTGTATGATAACGCTGATTGATTCTACCGCATATAAAAAACCAACAAAGGGAAGAAGAGTTAATTTATCTAAATAAATAACAGAAAACGCCAAACTAGCACCTAAAAATAAACTTCCACAATCACCCATAAATATTTTCGCCGGATGACTATTTAAGATTAAGAAACCTAGAATTCCTCCGCATAAAAATAAAAGATATGTTCCTAAGAAAACTTCATTTTGTAAAAACGCAAAGACCATTACAGTCGCAAGTGCGATCAAGGTCGTTCCTGATGATAGACCATCTAATCCATCTAAAAGATTGCATGAATTAGAAGTCCCTAAAATCAAGAATACGCATAGGAAAATATATAAATAGTTTAAGAATACCTGAGTATTAAATGGATATAAACTCATCGTCCATGAAAACTTCTCATCATATCCCATAATAAACAAAGATACTAAGGCAAAAAGAATTTCTAAAGCAACCCTTATTTTTGCACTCAAACCTTTTTCATTTTTAAAGATTGCCTTAATCAAATCATCGATCAGTCCAACGAAAAAATACAAAGAAATTCCAATTAAATATCCCATCTTTCTTTCACTATTAAACAACGATGGACTAAAAATCATGATAAAAATCAATGGAGCTATATAAAATGATACTCCACCGAATAATGGTGTTCCGCTTTTCTTTTGGTGCTTTTTTACTCCAAGTTCATGAATTGGCTGACTTATTTTCTTCTTTAATTGATATTTAATCAATAGCTTACAAGTTAAAAAAGCAAAGATAACACAGCCAATAAAACCGCAAACCAAAATGAAATACTGTGCTAGTCGAGACATTTTTTCACCTCTTCTTTATCACTAAAATATATAGTTTTCCCTTTTATAATTTGATAATCCTCTGCCCCTTTTCCAATTATTAATAGCACTGAATCTTTAATCTTTTTGTATAAAATAACTCCAGCTTTAATCGCTTTACTTCGATCCTTGATGATAACAAAACTTTTTTTGACTTTCATCATATTTAAAATCCTATCTTCATCTTCATTTCTTGGATTATCATCAGTCAAAATAACCTCTCTCGCGTATCTAGCTAAAACTTTTCCATATTCCTTTCTTTTGCTGCTATCACGCTCACCACCAGCGCCAATGACACAGATTATATTTCGTTTATATCTTTTAACTTCTTTTAACAAGGCTTTTAGTGCTGGATAAGTGTGTGCATAGTCCACATAAATATCTTCACTTCCAACTCTCTCCATTCTTCCATTTAATGGATATACAGTCTTTAAATTATTAACTATTAAATTTTTATCATATCCTTCTTCTTTTAAAGCGTTATAGCATATCAAAATATTGTAGGCATTATATTTAAAAGGAAAATTAATATTAAACTCTATCCCATCGTAGATAAAACTTGAAGAAGATAGTGTCGATCGATAATCTTTAATCTTTTGGGAAAAGATTTTTCCTTTTTCGCTGTTTTTAATCTTTCGATAATTATATAAAGAATAAATACTACCAGCTTTTTCTAAGGCAAAGTTTATTTTAGTTTCTTTATAATTTTTCTTTGTTTTATGATAGTCAAGATGATCCGAAGTTATTTTATTTATTAGAAGATACTTTAAATTTAATATATCAAGTCGATGCCTGCTCATTCCAATTGATGAACATTCAAGCACAACCCTCTTATATCCCTTTAAATATGCGTTATAAATTATTTGTGCTAAATCGCATATACCTGGTGTTGTTAAACTCGTTACAATCGAATTTTCTATCCCCTTGGTCGTAGTAATTAAAAAAGTTTTAATTCCCAATTTATTGCACATAGAACTCAAGATATATGCTGTCGTTGATTTCCCATTTGTTCCTGTAACACCAACAACTTCCATTTCATTCAACTTATAAAACTTATATAGAATCATTGAAAGTTCTAAATAAAAGTTTTTCAAACAAATAGCGTTGTTAACCTTTTTTTCTGATAGCACAAGACAAGCACCCTTTTTTAAAGCCTTATCAATATATATCGTTCCATCTGATTTATTACCTGAACGAGCGATGAAGACATCATTTTTTTGTACTAAATCGACATTCTCAACGATATTATTTACAACAACATCAGAGTCACTTGGTACATTTATCCAAGATAATATATCCTTTACCTTATACATTTAATCTCCTAACTCTATCCAAATCTTGCTTCCTTCAACTATTCTTTCACCAACTTTTGGCAATTGATCGATAACTCTATTTCCTTCACCATTAAAGACAAACTTAAAATATTTTGACTTTAGCTGATCTTTTGTTAAACCTATATAATTCTCTACTGGATAAGTCTTTTCATCCATCCATGTATATTCTCTATCAACTCCACTATAATCCTTCTTCACTCCTAAAATAGGAAGAATCTGCTCAAGAAGGTTTTTTATTATCGGTCCAACAGTTGTTCCACCATACTGAATACAATTAGTTGGTTTTTTCATTGCGAAATATAAAACAACTTGTGGCTTAGACATTGGTGCAGCCGAAAGGAAAGATAAGATATATTTTCCACTTTCATATGCACCATTTGTTGCAATTTGTGCAGTACCAGTTTTTCCACCAACACGATAACCATCGATAAACGCTTTTCTTCCAGAACCCTTCGCAACCACCGATTCTAAAGCATACCTCATTTTTTTGCTCGCCTCAGAAGAAATAACCTGTCTAACTGTTGTCGTTGGATAAATATAAATTTCTTCATTAGTAGAAGAAGAAAGTATGGCATCAGCAATATGTGGTTTTAATAAATAACCACCATTAATAACCGAAGAAAATGCTGTAACAAGTTGAATTGGAGTTACAGATATTCCCTGTCCAAAAGAAGAAGTTGCAACTTCAAGTGGACCAAAGTTATCATAATTAAATATCAGTCCTTTATTTTCTCCAGCAATATCAACGCCAGTCTTGTTTCCAAATCCAAAATCTCGTATGTAATTATATAATTTATCCTTTCCTAATCTTCGACTGATTTCAACAAACCCAGGGTTAGAAGAATTCTGTAAAACTTCAAGAAAAGTCTGTAAACCATGGCCGCCTTTTTTCCAAGATTTAATTCTTTGACCAGCAACTATTTCATATCCCTTATCATAATAGGTGTCATTTTCCATATCGATAACACCCTCATTGACTGCCGCCGCAAAAGTCATCGCTTTAAAAGTCGAACCCGGTTCAAAAGATGAAAACACTGGAAGAACACGATTATAAATTGAAGGATCATATTCTTGATAATTATTATTGTCATAAGTTGGACGATTAGCAATAGCAAGAATCTTACCAGTATTAGGATCCATTGCTAAGCAGTATATTTCTTCTGGATTATAAAGCGCTTGAGTTTGATCTAAAACATTTTCAACTATCTGCTGTATTCTATTATCAATCGTTAGTCTGAGTGTAAATCCAGCGACAGGTGCTTCAACGCGTGAAGAAAACGAACCAAATGCACCACCCTTTGCATCAGTTATATAATTCAGACTTCCATTCTTTCCTCTTAATAGTTCATCATAATAGCTTTCTACTCCAGCTAAACCTGTTCCATCTATTCCAGTAAAACCTAAAAGAGAAGATATTCTATTCTTATATGGATATGTTCTCTTATAATCTTGTATTAAATAAACGCCAGGAAAATTATACTTCTTTATTTCAAGCGCCAATTCATAAGATATCTTTTTTCCCTGAGGATGCAAAAGAAGCATAGAGGCAGGAGTTGAAATCTTTTTAAATAAAACTTCCTTATCTATATCAAGAAGTTCTCCTAAGACGTCGCTAACTTTTCTTTTATCTTTAACTTGATTAGGAATTAAACTTACACTTAATGCAGGCTCATTATAAACAAGACTTGTACCATTTCTATCAGTAATCAAGCCTCTTTTACTGACCAAAGGAAAAGAACGTTCCCATAAATCCTTTGCTTTATTAGTAATAAAGTTCCGTGAAATAATATTAGTGAAGAGCAGTTTTCCAAAAACTGCCCCTAAAATAACAAACGATGTTACTAAGATAAACTTTGCTTTCTTATGTATTTTCCCGAAGACTAGTTTCATAATAGACCATATGAAACAAAGAAAATTTATAGAATAATTTAATTAAAAATTCAATTCACTTCTGTGTTGGCTTCGCCTTTTTGCGTGTTGCTTTGGTACGAGTTGGGCCAGTTCGGAATGACTAAATTTGAATCGTTTTGATACTGAGTTATCCACCAATAAGCTATGCTTT
>CAOSOP010000007.1 GCA_948525355.1 uncultured Bacilli bacterium
GCCCCGCACCGAACCCTCCTCCTGCGCCTGCGGCTACGGATTCGGGTTCGGTGCGGAAGGATGGGGCGAGCAAAAAAACACATATTTCCAACTCATTTTAGTTTCTTATTGAAATGAAACTAAAATAAACCTATAATATTAGAAGCTTGGGGTATAGACAAGCGGTAAGTCAGCAGACTCTGAATCTGTCATGCATTGGTTCGAATCCAATTACCCCAGCCATATCATATTTCGTTGAACTTATTGGCAATTCATAATAGGTTCTTTTTTTATAGATATTTTGTTTTATAGCAAATGTAATGCTTTCTTTAAATAAATTTGTTTATTAAAGAACTAATACGATTAATATTCATTGCTCTAGTAAGCTGTATAGGTTCATAAAAAGTATATATTACCGCTCCGCAAACACCAGCGATTAGAATTAAAAATGCTGGATGTAATTTCCCTTTTGTTAATTTGTATAAGACATATAGCGCTATAAATAAAATCAAACTTACATAATCAAAACTTGTAACTTTCACAACATCATTACTAACTATTCCTTTAGGAGCAAAAATACTGCTAAATAAGAACCATAATCCAGTAGATAAAATCATTCCTATAATTATTGGATTAATACCTTCAATTATTTTTCTTATATATTTGTTAGAGGAAAAAGTTTGAAACAAAGAGGCAATTAATAGAATTATTAAAAGCGAAGGAGTTACAACACCCAAAGTAGCACATAAAGAACCAAGAATAGAATATCCTGCACCTAACTCAGCACCAGATACCGTTGATCCAATAAAAGTAGCAATATTAATAGCAAATGGACCTGGAGTGGATTCACTAACTGCAATTAATTGCGTTAACATTTCTTCATCAATCCATCCGTTGGCTAACATTTCTGATTCAATTAGTGGTATCATCGCGTGACCTCCACCAAATGTGAATATGCCTATTTTAAAAAATATCAAGAATAATTTAAGAAGTATCATTTTAATGTCCTCTTTAACTCATTGCTGCTCTCTTCCACAACTTCTTTTTGCATTGAAATGCCGCATAAACCTATTGATATTCCAAATCCTAGCAAAATAATATTAATAGAAGAAAAATCAATATTAAGCAATTTCAACGCGAACATAAACACTGTTGTAATTACAAACAAAATACAAGCCATTGCAGTTTTTGGCATTTTCTTAAAGAGCTTTTCAGCTGCAGATATAATTAAAACTGCAACAGCAGCTTGTATACCTATAAACGCATTTTTAATCCATTCAATACTTATAAATTTTTCAAAGAACAATGATATAACAAAAATTATGACAAAAGATGGAATAACTAGAAATAAAGTTGAAAGTAAAGCACCAACTATTCCACCAACTTTATAGCCAACATAAGTTGCAGTATTCACTGATACAGGGCCAGGAGTAGATTCTGATATAATTAAAACTTCCATTATTTCTATATCAGTAAGCCATTTCTTCTTTTCTACTATTTCTCTTTGTATCAAAGGAAGCATTGCGTATCCTCCACCAAATGTAAATAGTCCTATTTTAAAAAACACACTAATAAGACTTAGCGCCTTCTTCGCGGTAATTTTACCATGAGACATTTTTATCTTTTGATAGAAATTATATAGCCTTCCTTTTTTCATCGTTTTTTATTATAACAAAAATTTTTTTCTATTTCTATTTACTATAGATTATTACAATTATTTATAGAAGTATATTCGTTCGTGTACATTTAGATACTAAACGAAATACAAATTAGATACATTTAGATACAAAACCGGGTACATTTTTGGCCAAAGTGTGTACAAAACGAGATACATTTAGATGCAAAAAGATACAAAATGAGATACATTTTTAAATTTGATAATGCACATAAAGATACATATTATGTGCATTTAGATACAAAATGAAATACACATTAGGTACATTTAGGTACAAAATTGGGTACATTTTTGACCAAAGCGTGTACAAAACGAGATACATTTAGATACAAAGAGATACAAAATGAGATACATTTTTAAAATCATAGTAGGCTCTTTAACTTATCGAAAACGGGCTTTTTTTATTTCTTGCTATTCTTTTTTCGTCCAGTTTTTTTCGTGTTTTTCTTTTTTCAACAAAATTCGACAAAATTCGACAATGCAAAATGTGAAAATAACCATCTATAGAGGTGATGGACATGAAATATAATGATATTCTTCAATCCATTATAGATGGCTTTAAGTTAATAAAAGAAGAGGACGAAAAAATAGGTTTTATAAACGAAAAGCAAATTCTTTTCTTGTCTAATGATGAGTCATTCCATGGAAAAAGCTATAAAGAAGCTAAGCTTATTCGAAAAGGACAAAGAAAGAATATAATAATGGCCAGTTCGAAAGGACAAATGGTAAGTCTTTTACCCCTTGTTTTTGATAATAGCATAATATCTGTTTATGCAATTTTTTCTAAACCACATAGATTAGATGAATTACAAAAACTTGTTTTAGAATCTATTGAAGGGATATTAAAAAAAGTCGACGCAATCGAAGATGGTACGATTAAGCTTGATTTAGATAATATTAAACCTAAAGAGGTTAAGAAGGAGGAATCAAACAAAAAAGTCGATAATGAAAAGAAGAAAAAGGTTCTAACTCCTCGCTTATTAAAAGAACTAGTTATCGAAAAAGATTTTGATTATATTCGTGCATGGTTATTTATATCACCTTTTTCAAATTACAATGAATTCAGCAGCAAATTAAAAACTTTCTTTTCTACTAGCGAAATGGAGCATGTATCTGATGGACTTATAGTTTTTTCTAAAGTAAACCCAAGTGAAAGCATCAATGATTTTATTGATAAATCTAATTCTAAAGTGCTCTGTTCTTATCGTTTTGATATCAATTATAAGAGTAGAATACTTCCAACACTTAAATCTTTGACATATGTTCCAAACCCCAAAAAAGAATCTGGAATAATAAAATTTGAAGATAACGAAGAAAAAGCGAGCATTATTCTTTCATATTTAAATAACCCCTACCTCTATTATCAAGAAATAAAAACTCTTCATAATTTAGAAAAAAATCCAAATCTGTATAAATCATTTACTACATATGTTAGTACAAGATTTAATTTTAATAGAACTTGTGAACTACTTAAAGTACATAGAAATACGATTTATAATCGTTTAAAAAAGATATTTGAATTGTTTCATAAAGATCCTGATAGTGAAGCTACTTACTATTCCTTATATTCACTATATATCCTTTCACAATCAATAAGAGATTGTTTTTTACCCGATATCACATCAAAAGATGTAGCTCATTTATGATATGTTTGATTGCTATTTATTTTAAAAACTCGATAAATCTGTTCCATCATCAATAGCAAGCACATCGGATGTACAAAAGTTAAATCGGACAGTTTCAAACATAAGTCAGCTCTTCTTCTTAATTTATCACTAAGCCCATAAGATGATCCTATAACAATCTTTATTCTGCTCTTATTGTTCTTTTCACTATTTATATAATTTGCAAGTTCAATTGAGTCAAGACTTCTACCATGTAAATCACAAAGTATCAATAAATCCTGTTGATCAATTTTAGACAAGACGCTTTCAGCTTCTTTATCTAATCCATTAATAATTTCCTTTTCACTAGGTTCTTTTTTATATGTCACATCATCAAAAAAACAAATTTCAACATCACAAAATGGTCTTAATAATGTTTTATACTTTGAAATACCTTCTAAAATATAATCTTCTTTGATTTTACCTATCAAATAAAAAGAAACTCTCACTTCACCAACTCCTTAATTAGAGTCTCTTCATTTTGCTTTAAACATAAAACCTTTATTCTTTCATCAACTCTTCCGGTCTGAGCCAAAAAAACTTCATTATATGCTTTAAGAACCAATTCTTCTGTATTACATTCTTCAGATAAATGTGCGAACATCAAAACTCTTGTTTTGTTTCCAACAAAAGAAGTTAAATAATATGCTGAATCGATATTATTCAAATGTCCTTTATCAGACATATTTCGACGAATCAAATATAAAGGTCTATTTGAATTAAGCTCCATATTTGAATCGTGATTAGCTTCAATAATATAAAACTCGGCATTACTAACTAAATCCATAACTTCAGTAGAAATAAAACCAGTATCAGTTATATACACAAGTTTTTCATTTGTATAACTTGAAGAAATCAAATATCCATAACAAGGGACATCATGGCTAAGCTTTAAAGGGATAACTTCTAATGTATTAAAACGATAAATAACACTTGGACTTAGCGAATTGTTTTTGCTATTAACACATACCTCAGGTCCATAAATCTTATCATCATCAAAAATACTCAAGTACTTCGTGTGGTCACTGTGTGAATGAGTAATTAAAATAGCCGAAATATCATCAAAACCTTTACCAAAAGAAGTCAAAGCCTTCTTTATGCGTTTTAAACTTATTCCCGCATCAATTTGTATCAATGTTTTTCCATCATAAACTAAAGTAGCATTTCCTCTACTTCCCGAGCCAACATTGTTAATTATCATTAAGTATGTCCTCCATACTTAAATCAGGTATTTCAAAATGACAATGTGGTTTATCAAATTCAAATTCAACGATTCCAGTTCGACCGTTTCTATTTTTTGCAATGTTTAAAATAACCTTAGATATAGGGCTGACTTCAGTATCAGCAGGAGAAGGAACCTCTGTTTCATCCTTCTTTTTACTATCATCATCATTTCGATAATAATCTGGACGATATAAAAGGAAGACCTGGTCGGCGTCTTGTTCAATTGCACCAGATTCTCTTAAGTCCCATAACTCAGGCGAGTGATTTTTTCTTTGATCAACACCACGTGATAACTGACTTAAGGCCAAAACTGGTATGGCAAGTTCTTTGGCAAGTCCTTTTAAACTTGCAGAAATCTGCGCAACTTCTTGCTGTCTATTACCATCTTTTCTAGTGACATCTGGAACTATTAAACCTATATAGTCGATAACGATTAAACTTAAATTCGGACAGGCAGCCTTAAGCTTTCTCGACTTAGCTAATATATCAGATAATTTTTGGCCTGGAGAATCATCGATAAATATAGGAAGATTCTTTAATCTATCAATTCCTTTATAAACAGCAGTTTTATTAGATAAAACTTCTTCGCTCTTATCATTCTTTTCTTCAAATACCTGATGAATTCCTTTTCCATCAACCATCGATCTATTTTGAAGCATTCTCATCGCGATTTGTTTTTTATCCATTTCCAAAGAAAAAATACCAACAGCACGATTCTTCAAAGCAACATTTAGAGCAAAATTAATCGCAATAGCCGTTTTACCAACTGATGGTCTTGCAGCTAGAATACATAGATATCCTGGCTGAAATCCTTCAGTAATACGATCAAACTCATCAAAACCAGTATAGACATTGTTAGTTGGATTTTTAAAATCAACAGCCATCTGCTCTAGTGCATCACTGATTTTAGAAAACTCAGTCACTTCCCTCTGTCTTGTAATCGAAACAATTTGCTGCTCAACTTGACCTAAAAAGACTGAAAAATCTAAAGCTTTTTCATTATAAATATTCTTAAAAGTATCAAAAGTAACAATACATTTACGAACTAAAGTAGCATTCTTTATTTTACGGATATACGAATCCAAATTAGTATTTCCTATTGCTGCCGCTTGTAAATATTCAATATGACTCTCTCCACCAGCCTTGCTCTTTTCTTTTGACTTAGCTAGATGGTCAATGACGGTTGCAATATCAAGATCAAATGGTCGATGACTTGCTTCTTTAACAAAAGCATCATAAATTTCCTTAAGCGCACGAAAAACAACTTTATTTTTAGGATTTAAAAAATCATCCTCACTTAGTGATTCCATTACCACGCGCGATTCATTAGGAAAAGATAAAACATTTCCTAAAACAGCGTTCTCAATTGAAAAATCCTCATTGCTCACTGCTTCTTCTTCTCCTTAACATGAATGTGAATAGTTGAAACCACACCCTTATATAATTCAATATTCATTTCACCTGTACCAAAATAAGTCACAGGTTCAGCTTTAATAAATCTTTTTTTATCAACAGAAAAACCTCTCTGTCTTAATTCATTCTCTATTTGCTTTAAAGAAATCTGACCAATCATATATCCATTTCTTCCAGCAGTAGCTAAAAACTCAAGTGTAACTTTATCAAGTTCCTCTTTGACCTTAAGAGCTTCTTGCCTTAAAGCTTCCTGTCTAGAAGCTTCGTCAGCTTGTTCTTTATTATAATCTTTAACAGCTTGTTCATTAAAAAGTCTTCCATATCCACGAGGTATGATAAAATTAGCACCAAAGCCATCACTAACATCAACAACATCGCCTTTTTTTCCAACTTTTTTCAAGTCTTTAAGCATTAAAACCTTCATATCACTACCTCCTTTTTTATCTTATCACAAAAAATTAAAACTTCATATAAAAAAGTAATAATACTTGGTTAGATGTCAAAGTTAATGCAACCTCATACCATTTACCCAATTTCATCAATACACTTCACTTTCTCATAGGGAGTTAAAATCTTTGCATAATAAATATCATGTTACTTTTTCTTCTTAAAGGAGGTTTCATTTATGTAGATCTTGAAGGAAAAAGCCAAATTCTTTCTTCTTTCTTTTGATGACAGTATGTCTATTCAAGCTTACCTTAACAAAAGAATATCATTAAATCTAGTTGCTGCAGATTTCATATCAAATTATTTTAGCGTTTTAGACTCGGCATTAACTTCAATGTGTCTTTCAAACAATGTAACTAACATCTCTATTTTATTGCGTCAAACAACTTATCATGTAACAAACAATTCAATGATGCAAAGTCAAAACTTTTCTACTTTATTATAAAAAAGTCTTCTTAATAGCAGAAAAAGTGCTATACTTTAAACAAATAAAAATGGAGGGAACCTATGAAACTTGCCGAAGCATTACAAGAAAGAGCTGATGTTAATAGAAACATTGAACAATTGTCCGAAAGATTAGAGCTTAACGTTCTAGTCCAAGAAGGAGAACAAACCGTTGAAGATCCAATCAAACTTAAAAAAGAGCTTGATTCTTCAATCGAACGTTTAGCGTATCTTATTTTTCATATTAATCTTACAAATTCTACAATAAAAATAGGAGATAAAACTATTACAGAATTAATAGCAGAAAAAGATGCACTCAATCTAAAAATATCTACATACAAAGATATTGTTGATGCTGCGAGCAGAACAACACATAGAGCTAGAAACTCAGAAATTAGAATTTTAGCAGCTATTAATGTAAGCAAGTGGCAGGCAGAAATTGATAAAATGTCTAAAGAATTGAGATTACTAGATAATAAATTACAAGAAACTAACTGGAGTACTGATTTAATTTAATCAAAAAGTTGTTAGCAAGATCAGGGCGATTGTTACGCAGCAATTGCGAAAGTTGCAAAAGATTATACTTGTCGGGAGCACAGAAGAGTATGTGTCAAATATGAATCGTTATACTCCAATCGAGCACACGCGTATAGAATAATATTTATTTTTATTACCTAACTTTGACTGATATTGCGAGGGTTTGGGAACGGGGATATATTTTTGTATAAATACTTTTAATCATTTAATAATGCATTACTCCATATTTCAACTAGTTTTTCTAAACTAAATTGAGCATTAGCAGGTGAAGTTGATGGCAAAAAACAAGCCATATAAACTAAATCATCAAAGTTCTTTTTAAAAATCTTCTCAGAAAGTTTACCATTCGTAATAATCATTTTTATTTTCGTATTTTTTATTATTGCCCTTAAATCATTAACTACATAATTATGTATACTCAAATCACTCGATCCTTTAATATAGCAAGACTTAACAGTATCAAATAATCCAATATGCAATTTTTTAAGTATAGTCTTTTTATCATTTATGCTAGCATCATATAATGATACATTAAAAACTCTATCCAAGACTTTATAAAACCTATTCTGTGGATGCATATAGTAAAATTCCTCTGCTCTTGATTTTACACTCGGAAATGATCCTAAAATTAATATTTTAGTATCAGCAAACACAAAAGGAGGAAGTCCTTCAACAAGTCTTTCATTATCATCCATATTATTCCTTGTATTTATGCAAAAACCTTGCTGCATTATCTAATGCGGTCTTCTCAATAGCACTGAGTTCACCTGTTTTAATCTCATTAATCATCTTTCTTTCAACTTCATTCCAAACCCTGTTTTTTAATAAATCAGGTCGTCTTTCAATCGTTAACTTAATAGCTTGTTTTTTATGATAATAATCAACAGCCTCATGATTTCCCGTTAAAAGAATATTCGGAACACTTTTGCCTTCAAAAACAATTGGAAAAGTATACTGTGGATACTCTAAAAGATTCTCATCCGTAAAAGATTCATCAACTGTCGATTCTTCACTTATAGCACCAGGAAGAAGTCTTACAACACTATCAACAATAACCATCGAAGCAAGCTCTCCTCCAGTTAATACATAATCACCTATAGAAACAATCTCATCAACATATTTCTCAAATCTAAAATCAATTCCTTCATAATGACCACATACAATAATCAAATGCTTCTTTGAACTATAGTCACATGCAGTTTCATGAGCATAATGCTTTCCCGTAGGAGCTAGAAGAACGATGTGACTTTCTTTAGTTTTAACGCTTCTTAAAGCTGCAACTAGTGGCTCAAGCTTCATTATTAATCCTGCTCCACCACCAATAGGACGATCATCAACTCTTTTCGTTTTGTCCTTAGAAAAATCTCTAATATTAACTAACTCAATATCAACAATTCCTCTAGAAATACTTCTTCCGATAATGCTAGAATTTAAAAAATTTTCATACATCTCAGGAAATAAAGTCAATATGCTTATTTTCATAATAAAGTCTCCTCTCCTAATTGAGTCAAAATAACCCTTTTATCTTTAAAATCAATTTTTTCAACAAATCTATTTTTGATATAAGGAACAAGTTTATTTTCTATAACAAAATAATAAATATCATTTATTTCTCTATAGTCATTAACAACTCCTAAAAGTTTGTCATCAATACTATATACATCCATTCCGATAATATCATCTAAAAAGAATTCACCATCTTCTAAAACAATATCTTGAAATACATCCTTATTAACTAAGTCTTGTACTTCATTAATGTTTGTTACACCTTCAAGCTTAAGTAAAATACAGTTAAAAGATTTATGCGAAAAAGAATTAATAATATATTTATTATTATTAATAATAACTTCTTTTCCTTTTTTAAATCTTTCATCAATCTTATTAGTTGTTGTATAAATCTTTAACACTCCAGCAATACCGAAAGTATTAACGACTTTACCAATTCTTTTCAAATCCATATTTCACCTCGCAAAAAGACCGCTTTCGCGGTCTATTTATCAATCTTCATTCTGCCCAAAAGATTCAAATGTTAAATATGCACTTTTCTTATATTTACGTGCAACAACATTTACAAGTGTACGAATAGCATTAGAATTAATTCCATGGCGACCAATAACACGTCCTAAATCTTCATCATCGCAGACAACTAAATAATGCTGTTCTCTTTGAGTTAACATCTCTTCCTTATCTAAACGACGAATTAAAAGAGTTTCAGGCCTTTTAGTAAGCGGTCCAACTATCGCTCTAATCTTCTCAGTTAGGTCGATATTCTCCATTTCCATAAAATCCTACTTTCCAGACTTTTGGGATAAATACTTAGCGTAAATTCCCTTCTTTGAGAGAATAGTCTTAACACTATCACTTGGAACAGCGCCACGCAATAACCAAGTAACTGCTTTTTCTTCATCGACAACAGCCTCAGTTACAGGAAGCATTGGATCATAATGACCAATTTGTTCAATACAACGACCATCACGTGGGCTTCTTGAATCGCTAACAACAATTCTATAAGAAGGATCAAAGTGACGACCAATACGAGCTAATCTAATCTTAACCATATTTTTTCCTCCATAAATATCGTTTTTATTTTAAATCATCACATTATCTCTGTCAAGTGTTTTTACTTAACACCTCGCCCCATCCTCCTACGCCACCGCTGAGTCCGTAGCCCCCGGCGAAGGACGAAGCGATGGCGGAGGAAGTGGGGGTGAACCAGACAGATATGCATATACTGGCAGAGCATTTCGTGCTATATCGTCATGGAACGATCCAATCCACATTTATGGAATTCCGCAGCTAAATATAGGAAACAACTTTAATTCTAAGTTATAAGTTGTTTCTACGCTTAACATCCTTAATTTAGGCACTTCTATGTACTGGCATGATGATAGATTCAGCTATTCAAAATACAACCCTAAGGTGTACATTGGTACGACAACAGCCTTCGCATATTGGTGGCTCTATGACCGTCAAATCTACGCCGGAAGCGACATAAAAATACCGGAAAATTGGCCCTTGAACCCGTCGCAAAAAGGCAAAGATAAAAGATTTTTTAGTATATAATTTTTTTAATTGTTTCTATACATATCATACACAACAGATAAAGCTTCACCTAGTTGTATTCTTTTTATTGCAGCCGCAAGCATCGGCGCTAAGGATACTATCTTGCAGTTCAAAGTGCTAAATTTATCTGGTAGTGGGATTGAGTCAGATACTATTATTTCGTCTATTTTAGAATTAGATAATCTTTCATAAGCTGGATCAGATAAAACCGCATGAGTTGCAACAATTCTAACACTCTTCGCGCCAGCATTTACTAATGCTTCTGCTGCAGCAACAGCACTTCCGGCTGTATCGATCATATCATCAACTAAAAGACAGTCTTTTCCATCAACATGTCCAATAATATTCATAACCTGTGGCTCGTTAGATGAATTTCTTCTTTTATCTATAATTGCTAATGGTGCATTCAATCTTTCTGCAACCTTTCTAGCACGATTAACTCCTCCATTATCTGGAGAAACAATAACAGTATTTTCTTTGTTTAATTTTTTATCTTTTAAAATTGTTGAGCTGAATAACGGAATAGCAGTAAGCTCATCAACTAAGCAAGAAAAGAATCCTTGAATCTGTGGAGCGTGTAAATCACAGGCAACAATTCTATCAGCTCCTGCTATTTTAAATAAATCAGCTACAAGCTTTGCAGTAATGGGCTGACGAGGTTTAGCTTTTCTATCTTGTCTAGCATAACCAAAATAAGGAATAATAACATTTATTTCTCTTGCCGATGATCTCTTTAAAGAGTCGATGAATATAAGAACTTCCATTAAATTTTCATTAACAGGAGGACATGTTGATTGGATAATATATATATCTTTATCACGAACCGTTTCACATGGCTCGCAGATTATTTCTCCAGAAGGAAATCGCGATATTGATGCTTCACTAAGCTTCATTCCTAAAGCAGATGCGACACTTTCACCTAGTTTTTTGTTTGCAGAAAGCGTAAATAGCATACAATTATCCAACATATTTTCTACTCCTTTTTTAGGTAATCTTTAGCTCTATGCTCCTTGTTAACCTGTCTAGCTCTTCCAATCGCTAAACTTTCACTTTTAACATCTTCAGTTATCGTGCTTCCTGCGGCAATAAAACAGTTATCCTCTATTACTATAGGTGCTACTAATGTTGAGTTACAACCTATGAAGCAATTAGATCCTATGCCAGTATGATGTTTATTTTTTCCATCATAATTAGCAGTAATACTCCCACAACCAATATTTGAACCTGTTCCAATATCGACATCACCTAAATAAGATAAATGCCTTGCCTTACATGCATTACCGATATTGGCGTTTTTAATTTCAACAAAGTTTCCAATGACTGACTTAGCACCAATATACGATTGTGGTCGAAGATGTGCAAATGGGCCAATTATTACCCTGTCATTTATTATAGCATTATTTATAACAGAAAATAAAATAGAAGTTTCTTCTTCTATCATAGAATTTTCTATGTATGAACTGTTTATAATACACTTCTTGCCGATTGTTGTTTTTCCATATATTTGTGTTGGGCCAATTATTTTCGTGTCACTTGCAATTTCTACATCTTTTCCTATAATGATAGATTCTAAAGAGCTTAATAATACTCCATTAGAAATATGTCTAAGATTAATTCTCTCTTGCATTAAACGATTGACTTCATATAATTCTTTTCTAGTGTTCATATTTAAAAAAGAGCTGATAGACTTTTCGGCAAATACTTTTCTTCCTCTTTTTATCATTATATTAATAATATCTGGTAGGCTATATTCACCTTCTTTATAAGATTTCAAATACTCTTTTCCTGCATCAATTAAGTCATCGATATTTAAAATATATCGTCCGATATTTATAAACTTAGATTTATCACAACTCTTTCCTTTTATTTCCTTAAGCAAACCTTTTTTAACAACTAACTCGCTGCAGTTTTTATATCTTTCCTCATAATTTAAATAGAGCACTTTATTTTTATCATCATTCATCAATAAATTAATATCATCTTTTTCAATTAATGGGTCATCAGCCTGAATGATTAAAACTCTTTTAAAGCTTTTAATATACTTTAAAGAAGACAAGACAGCATATCCTGTTCCATATCCATCATTGTCTTGTTTAATTATTGAAACTTTTTTATTTGAACTTAAAAGATAGTTTTCAATTTCTTCGCTTGAAACAACAAATGTTTCTAAACCTTGGACAACATCTAAAATAAAATCCAATGCTGGAGTTTCTAAAATTTTTTGTAAGGGTTTAGGTGTCGAAGAGTTCATTCTAGTTCCCTTACCAGCCGCCAACACTAAAACACAAGTATTATTTCTATTCATACTAAAATATATGAATGAAACAAAAATTATCTTACTTTTCGCTATGATAAATCTTGGTTATAAATGTTTTATATCCTTTTTTATCAAATACCTTTGCTGCTTCTTCTAACTTCTTTCTATCATTAGATAAAGCGTAACACGCACTGCCAGATCCTGACATCTCATATGCACAAAGATTTAACTCTTCAAACATTTTAAAAATATTCTCTATATCACTGCATAAAGTCTTTGCAGTTTCAGTCAATCCATTATATAAAAGTGGAGCGATTTCCTTTTCACTGCAGTTTGTTTTAATTAAATTATATAATGCATCTATATCAGGCTTTTTGCTTTGACCAATTTTATCATAAAGAGCAAACACATCCTTTGTCGCAAGCCCTTGTTTTGGCTTAACAATCAAAACATTAAAATTTAACTTATCATCAATAAACTCTAGTTTTTCACCAATGCCCTGTACGCGAGCAGTTTTTTCAAATATGCAATATGGAATATCAGCTCCATAAGATTTTGATAAATCAACTAAATGATTTAAATCTATCTTTTCTTTAGAAGATTTTGCTATCGTACGAATAAGGCAAGCTGCATCAGCCGATCCACCAGCAAGCCCAGCTTGTGTTGGTATCATTTTAAAAATTTCAACTCGATATGAGCGATGAATATTATAATTTTCTTTCATCATATTTATAGCGCGATGAACTAAATTATCTCTATCACATGATAATGTTACATCGTCTGCAGTTATAAATGTTTCATAGTTTTCGTTTAATTCATAGATTTGTAAACAATCGTGTAATTCAAGTGGAACAGATATCATATCAACATAGTGATATCCATCCTCTCTTCTTCCTAATATATCGATGGCAAGATTTAATTTTGCGTGTGCTTTCTTTATCATATTTAACTCCCATCGTATATTTTACGAGCTTTCCCGCGCGTGTCAAGACCGCCAATATGTTTTGTGATGGTTTTTTCAATTGTTGCACGTAAATCAATCCATTCATTGATACTTGAAGAAGAAATTATCGTCGCAATTATCACTGGGTCCATCAGATGAATATAATCTCTTTTAGGACTTGAAGCGAAATTGCTTCCAGCATCTATTAATAATTCATAATAACTTTGACATGCGCCAGAAACAATAATCAAGTCATCCAAATTCGGTCTAAAAGATCTTATGTTCTTAACAGCATCTCTATAGTATGAAGAGTATCGATATGAAGTTTCATCATATAATTTATCTTCTTTACCTGTAATCAATCCATCATGACCAGTTAAAACAACGATATCAGGTTCATGCTTTTTTATCAAATCGACGATGACATCCTTCATCCTAATCTCTTGAATATGATATCCAACCGTAGGTATTTTATAGTATTTATATATTTGAAGTGCTCTGTTTAAATAATACTCATCACCATCGATATGAAGCACCCTTCCCTTTTTAACTTTAGTATCAATCCTATTTAATTGTGGAAGAGAATAATCGACATCACGAAAAAATCTCGCTGATATCAGTTCATTTTCATCAACCTCTTTGATAAGTCTAAAACTCTTCCCACTCAAAACCGCCTTGTTTTGATTATAATCAATCAAACGAAATATTAAATTTGAACTACCTAAAGTTACTTCATCACCAATATTAAATCTCACACTTATTCATATGTAAATAATACTAATTTGTTAAAACCTTAAGAATAGATTTAATCTCTTCTATACTCAATTGGTGAATCCTTTTAGATGTATCAACTATACTTGCTAAAGTGCTAGAAACACTTTCATCCAAATGTTTAAAGTTGTTTCTTAATGTTTTATGCGGATTCATATATAAAAAGTCCAACGCCTTTAGTTCTTTATAATTCGCTGAAGAAGCCTGGTAATAAATAAAAGCTGAATCAACCTTTGGACTTGGAACAAAAGAAGATTTATTAACATCGCATATAACTTTATATTTACCATGAATAGCAAAATAAGTAGCAAGTGGATTGTTTCTTGTACTATTTAACATAAAACTATATTTCTCAGCAACTTCTTTTTGCACCATAAATGCAAAAGAAATTGGACGATCGAGTGCAAGAATCTTTTTAATAACCTTCGATGTTATATTGTAAGGAATATTTCCAATGACCAGATATTCTTCGTTTAAATACGATAAATCAGCCTTTAAAAAATCTTCGTTTTTTAAATCTAAGTTTTTAAAACTATATTCACTTTTTAAAACATCCAACATATCGCGCTCAATTTCATATCCGATAAAGTTTTGATATTTATCATCTAAAAACCTTGTTAATGTTCCAATGCCACAACCAATCTCAACACATGACTTATGACTATCACCATTAATAAATCCTTTTATTACTTCTAATATATCTAAATCCAATAAAAAATTCTGCCCAAAATTTTTCTTTGCGCTAATGCTCTTTTTTAAAATAATACCACTTAATTCCTCATCAATTCTTTTCATATAAATCCTCTTTACTTAATCCTAACATATTTATTCGATTTAAAAAAGATTTAAAACTCTTAACATTAAACGAATACTTTTCCATCAATCTTTTTCTTTTTAAACTATCATCAACAAATCCTAAGTTCAAACAATCAGTTAATGAAATTACTATCTCATCAGATAACATATCAAATCTTAAATGATCTTTTAAAACAGACTGAATATATGAATCTGACGCTTCAAACAATCCAACTTTTTTATTTCTAACAGATTGTTTCTTGTCTAAACTTATATTAATTACACCATCTTTCTCTTCTTCACTCAGTGAAGATAAAATCGTATCTGCTATTTTTTTACCCGGCCCATCTGGATCAAGTAGTAATACAACTTTTCTTTTTAAAAGAACTTTCTTTATAAAATCGGTTTCTTGAGAAACCGACCTAAACCCATTAGTAGAAATAACATATTTAATTCCTAAACTCTTCAGCTTAGACATATCTGTCTTTCCTTCAACTACATATAAGTTTTTATAAATCATAAGCGATAAAACTCTTTAGCATTTTTAGTGGTAAAGTTTTCAACTTCCTTTACGCTAGTATGCAAAAGAATAGCTAGTGTTTCTGCAACTATTCGAACATTCTTTGGTTCGTTAAGCTTTCCTCTAAAAGGAACAGGTGCTAAATACGGAGCATCTGTTTCTAAAAGCAAATGCTCTCTCCCAACACTTAAACAAACATCAACTAACTTTCTCGCATTCTTAAATGTTAAAACACCACCAATACCAAACTTGATATTTGGAAATTCTTTTATATACTGCTTAGCCATTTCAGGCGTTCCAGGAAAACAGTGGATATCGATTGATAGTCCTTTAGCATGTTCCTTTAAAATATCAAAAGTATCCTTATCCGCATCACGGGAATGAACAACAATCGGTAGATTGTATTTTTTGGCAAATAAGATTTGATTTATAAAAACAAACTTCTGTCCTTCCTTATCTTCTTCAGACATCTCATAATGATAATCAAGCCCTATTTCTCCAACTGCCAAAACGGTGTTGATATTATCCATTATATAACTTTGAAGTTTCTTTAAATCATACTCTTTATAATTGCTTGGATGAATTCCTAGGACAGGGTAACAAATGCCAGGAAACTCTTCAGTAAGCTTTAAGATGTTTTCAAAAGATTTAAAACTATCAGCAGCGTTGACAATTATTTTAACCCCTGTTTTTAATGCTCTATCAATAATATCTGCCCTATCTTTAAAAAGCTCTTCATCATTTAAATGAGTATGAGTATCAATAAACATTATTCCACCTCTTTACTTTCCAACACAAAAGTTTTTAAAGACCACGTCATATATTTCATTTGGATCATAGTCCTCACCAAGCAAAGTTTTAACTCTTTGATAAACTTCATTAAGATTAATCGTCAAGAGGTCGTAACTCGCTTCATTTGAAAAATCTTCTTTGCATTTGATTAAAGCTTTTTTTACTGATTCAAGATTTGTCAAATCTTGGAGAGAGAATAAACCTGGTTGGCTTAAATCATTCAAATCAAGGTCTGTCATAATCAAATCATAAAGCTCTTCAATATTAGAATCATTTCCAATAGAAATATCAACATCATCAAGTCTATTCTTAACCAAATCGCTCTTGGTCTGAACCTTGATAACTTTTTTATTCTTTAAGGCCTCCTTAAGTTCCTTATCATATTCAAAATCATTTGATTCATCATCGACTAGAAACAAGACCAAATCAGCTTTTTCTATCATTTCAAAAGACTTCTTTATTCCTATGCTTTCAACTAAGTCATCGCTTTTTCTAATACCTGCGGTATCATAAAAAACAAAAGGAACTCCCCTTATCTCCACTTCTCCACTTATAACATCCCTTGTCGTTCCTTCAATCGAAGTAACAATAGCACGATCTTCTTTAACTATCCTATTTAATAATGTGCTCTTTCCAACATTAGGCTCACCGCAGATAACAACCTTGACCCCCGAAAAAAGATACGAATTCCTTCTTGTTCCACTGATTATAGCATCGATAATTTCTAAGCAGCCATCGATTCTACCCTCAACATATTCATCTTCATCATTATACTCTTCAGGATAATCTAAAACCTGTAAGAAGTATGCATAAAGGTATTCAACCGATTCTTTAATCTTTTTAATCGGCTTAAAGTAATCTTTAGAAAAAGAAGAAAGAAGTTTTTCACTGCCTAATTCAGTCTTCGCATGGATTAAAGCGTTAATTCTTTCCGCTTCAATCAAATTCATTTTTCCATTAATAACTGACCTAAATGAAAACTCACCATTTCTAGCCATCCTCGCACCAAGACTTATTAATATTTTTATAAGTCTATATGCGATTAAAGGAGAGCCATGAATATTAAACTCAACCGTATCCTCTCCGCAGAAAGAATTCTTTCCCTTAAATAAAACGATTAAAGCATCATCTATTATTTTATTTTCATACTCTAAAACAAAATGATACATCTTTCTCTCTTCTAATTTATTAACATCGCGCTTTATAAGTTTTTGTAATATCTGAAAACTCTTATCGCCAGTCATACGGACGATATTTAAAGCTGCAATCGATGAAGTTGAGGTTGCAATAGCAACAATAGTATCATTTATATTCATAAAAAATAGGTGAGATTTCTCCTCACCTATTATATAACTTTTTACGAAATATTTAAACTATTCCTGAACATCTGTTTTTTCTTCTGAAACAACAGGTTCCTCTTTAACACTTTCAGTTGGTAGTTCAACTCTATTAATAGTTATGTGACGGAATCTTCCAGTGCCTTCAGAAAGAGTTGTGACGCGCTTATCATTAGCTAATGCATTATGAATAACTCTTCTTTCATCGCTGGTCATTGGATCTAAAGAAACCTTTACACCAGTTTTCTTGACAGTCCATGCTGCATGTTTTGCTGCTCTAACAAGTCTAGCATATTTATCTTCTTTATAACTATCACAGTTAAGCAAAATACGATAATGTTCACCGAAACGATTAAAGACAGCTGAACGAACCAATTCATTCAATGCTCTTAAGTTTTCACCTGAGCGACCGATTACCACTGAAGGAATATCAGCGTTGATATCGATCTTAATAACATCATCTGCTAAACTTGCTTCAGCATTAACCTTTAATTCTAATGTTTCACATATTGTCTCTAATAAATTAACAGCATATTCAATGACATCTGCTTTTGTATAAACACCAATTGTAACTTTGCGTCCAAATAGTTTTTTAACATCAGATACAACTGCATATTTAACTTGATCAGCAGGAATCTTTAAATCATTAGCTGCAAGTTCTACAGCCTCGCTCTCGCTCTTAGCTTCATATGTTTTCATACTAACCTCTCCTTATACTAAATTTATCCGAAGATTTCTTCTTCTTCTTGTTCTTATTTCTTTGCCAGCTTGCACCAGAGTTTCCACCATTTTTGTTATTCTTATGACGACGTGATGTATTAATAGCTTCCATAATAAGGGTTTGAATAATGTTAATCAAAGCACCAATAAACCAATAAATAGCCATAGAGATTGGAAGAGATAAGCTGATAAGCACGATGAACACTAACATAAAGTAACTGATGTATTTCATGCTGTTTTTCTGTTTGTTCTCTTGAACCTTAACAAGATTAACATTAAATTTCTTTTCTTTCCATTTTTGGAACATCTGTGGAAGCAAAGTAGAAATAGCTTGCGCAACTGCCATCAATAAGAATAATATCAAGGCAAATGGAGTTTCATGGTTCCATCCTAGAATAGCTTTGTATGTAATACTCGTAAATGATGTTGAGAATATTGTACCTTGTGAAAGAACCGCTGCCCCTTGAAGTGCTGAAACAACACATATAAATACAATCATCTGCGGTATCATAAACAGCATCTGCAAGAACGGATGAACATGATTTTTCTTAAATAGTTCCATCTGCTCTTGTGCTAATTTTTGTTTATCATAGCTATTTGTCTGAGCATTTGGATACTTTTGCTGTAAAGCATTAATTTGTGGTTGAAGTTCTGACATCTTGTTTTGCGACCTCGTTGCTGGGAACGAAACCAAGAACAAAATAGTACGAATAATGACTGTCATTAAAATAATAGCCGCAACCTGACCAGTATACATTCCAAAGGCTTTAGTAAAATAGTGAATCATTGCACCAATTGGATAAACCAACAAACCTTCGATAGGTCCATAATCAACAAATGCTTGCCCCCATGACTTTCCTTCAACAAAGATTTGATTTTCACCTAGACCGAAATCACCTTCTTCAGGAGTTAAACATGCGGTTTTGCCTGAAATACCAGAATTCAATGATGACTTATAAAAACTAATATACGAAACACCAGGACACTTACTTACGCCAAGTTCAACGCAAGCTTCCTGATACCATTTGTCATAGTTATAATAAAGAGTTGCTTTACCCTTTTCATTATAACCAGCGAATTTTGCAAAACTTCTTAAAGCAACACCCTTGTCATCCTTAGGGCAGTCTTCACTAGCGACATACTCCTCGACTTTATCATCAATAAAAGCTATAAACTCATCACTAGGAAGTAACATTCCATTCTTTGCTGCCTTTTCATTAATGGTTTTAATATTATTCTTTTCATAGATTGAAATTAATTCAGCTTTATCCTGAACAGAGCAAAAAGATTTTGTACAACCGGTTAGAACCATTGCACATAAACCTAAACTAGCTACAGTAATAACACCTTTAGTTTGTTTTTTCATCTAAGTTCTCCTTTATAAATTTAGTGAGAATTTGTTGTAATTCACCATATAATTTGTCGTAATTCTCTTCGTCAAATCCCTTTCTAGCTACAACAACTATATCATAACTTTTATCATAAATTTGACATTGGTTAAACATTGCTCTGATAAGCCTTCTAACTCTAACTCTAATATGAGCTTTTCCAACCTTCTTACTAACAGATAACCCTACTCTTAAATGCCCAAGTTTATTTTCTTTACAGTACACAGTCATAAGCGGTGTACTAACTCTATGTCTATAATCGTAAACCTTAGCAAATTCAGAGCTCTTTAATAAACGATTTTCTCTTTTCATAATTTTTAGAAAAAGCCACTAGGACATATCTAGTGGCTATATGCCTAAAATTTAAGCAGACAAGACAGCTCTACCCTTGCGACGTCTACGGGCAATTACCTTACGTCCACCTGGTGTAGCCATACGCGCTCTAAATCCGTTAACGGATTGTTTCTTACGCTTGCTAGGTTGATATGTTCTTTTCATATCTAATTCCTCCTTAACTTAACATGAATATAAATTCAAGCGTTGTTTATTATATATAATAAATATATTATAAGTCAATAGTGAACAATTTATAGCTCACCCCCACCTTCAACACCCACCCTATTGAGGACGTCGCCCCCGGCGACGGGCGAAATGGGGTGGGTGGCGAAGGTGGGGTGCCTACCAGATATCAAGTTACTAATCGAGCGATTGTTTCAATATCACCATGGAATGATAGTTTACTTGAATATGCACTTTCACAGATTAATTCAGAATAATAAACAAAAGTGTTGCTTTTTGTTAAAAAGATGATGCATTTTGTTTA
>CAOSOP010000008.1 GCA_948525355.1 uncultured Bacilli bacterium
AGATGTTATAAGGAGTTTATATAGTTGTGGTTGCATTAACTTTGACATCTAACCTACAAAAAAAACTGTTGCAAAATAAATCTTTTGTTTTATTAGTTTATAACTTTGTTTTTGAGTATTTCTAGTGCTTCAAACAAATCTTTAATTACGATAACATCAGTTTTAACTTCTCTGTTTTTTCGATTGAGTAGAATAGGTGTTATTCCTACTGATCTAGCACCTAAGACATCTGTTTTTTCAGAATCCCCTATATGTACAACTTCTTCTTTACTGCAGTTACTTACTTCTAATGCTTTTAAGAATATTTCCTTACTTGGTTTATATGCTTTAACCATATCACCGCAGATAACCCCTGCCGGATTCAATTCGTTATCTTTAATTGCGACATCGACATACTGTATGCTATTATTAGTAATTATATAAATAGGATACGGGCACTCTTTAAAAAAAGGCTTAACATCATCAAATAAAGGTGCCTTAGCCCAATATTCTCTACATAATTCATGTAGTATATTTAAATCAGTCTTGAGTTCAAACTCTTCTACCATTTTCTTTAATGAAATATCAGTAATTTCATCTTGTGTAAGATAGTTCTCACGATAACTCTTGTTTTCAAGCTCTGTTATACTTTTCCACCAATACTTAATAATAGTATTTGGATCGTTAAGTCTACTATTTTTGCTTATAATATCAACGAACTTCATCGTCGCCTTACACATTTCTTGACTTAGCGTTCCTGAATAATCGATAAATACAGCTTTAATATTTTTCATATAGATACATTCTCCTTAATATATAGTACTATAAACAACTATTTCTTTTTAATTTCTAGCTAATTTCATATAGATTTTTTATTAATAATACTAGTGAGTACTTTGTTATTAAACTCTCTCCTTTTGTATTAAGTAGACAAATTGCTATAAAACGCGAAAGCTTTTTATTAAACATTTCTACTTAATTAAACCAACTAGCTAAACACAAAAGTATTAGAAACTATTTCACTTCCACAAATATAACTAAAAATGATTTTTATAAGTCTTAATACTCTCGTTGAAATTATTAAATAACTTTATATCCGAGTTTTTCAATAGTTTTTGTAAAGACCTTATCTTTCACCTCTTTGCTCATAGTTATCACTGCCTGTTTAGATTCAAGATCAACTGAAACAGATGTAACACCCTTAATGTCTTTTAAAGCATTTTCAACCTTCATTTTGCAGTGATTGCAACTCATTCCTTCAATAGTAATAGTTTTTTCCATAATCTCCTCCTTTTTCTTTACTATTAAATATTCTTAATGTAAGTGCATTTATAACAACGCAAACAGAGCTTAAGCTCATTGCTAGTGAAGCAATCATCGGACTTAGTCCCATATGTATCAATGGATAAAATACGCCTGCAGCAAGTGGTATTCCTAAAGCGTTATAAAAGAATGCCCAGAATAGACTCATTTTTATATTAGTAATTGTTCTTTTACTCAATCTAATTGCAATAACTAAATCAAGCAAAGAATTCTTAATGAGAACTATTCCTGCACTCTCCATCGCAATATCAGTTCCACTTCCAATTGCAATACCAATATCTGCTGCCTTAAGTGCTGGAGAGTCATTTATGCCATCACCAACCATTGCAACTCTATGACCCTGCCCTTTTATTTGTTCAACATATTCATATTTTGATCAGGCAAGACATTTGCAATAACATTCTCTATATCAGCATTCCTTGCAAATGCTTTAGCTGTGGTTTCATTATCACCCGTAAGCATAATGACATTTAGACCCATATTCTTTAACTCTTTTATCGCCATTACACTATCTTCTCGTATCGTATCAGCTAGTGCGATAATGCCTAATAGTTTTTTATTCTGGACACATATTATCGGCGTTTTACCGCTCAATGCAAACTCTTCAGTCACATCTTTTACTTGTTTTAATTCATCCTTATTCAATACATCACTTACAAGTTTTTCATTTCCAAGCAATACTTCTTTCCCATTGATAATGGCCTTTGTACCTTTTCCAGCAATTTCTTCATAATCTTCTACACTTATTGTATTAACCCTATTGACAGCATAATCTACAACTGCTTTTGCTAATGGGTGATTGCTATGCTTTTCAATACTTGCGCAAATCATAATCAATTCATTTTCATCAATATCATTATTCGCTAAATATACATCAGTAACAGATAAACTACCAGTGGTAATCGTACCTGTTTTATCTAAAACAATTGTATCGATTTTACACAGGTTTTCTAAATTCTCTGCATCCTTTACTAATATGCCATATTGCGCAGCTTTTCCTGTTCCAACCATTATCGCAAGCGGTGTAGCTAATCCTAGTGCACATGGACAAGAAATTACTAATACACTTATGGCAAAGTTAAGTGAAAATGCAAAGTCTTTGGTAATAATAAGCCAAACTATAAGACTTATGAGCGATATAGCTATGACAATTGGAACAAAAACCGCACTGACTTTATCAGCTATTTTTGCTATTGGCGCTTTAGTACTAGAGGCCTTTTCGACAAGTGCAATTATTTTAGAAATAGTAGTCTCTTTGCCGATCTTAGCAGCTTTAAAAGTGAAAGTACCATTTTTATTAATGCTGGCTGATATTACTTCATCACCGACCTTTTTATCAACTGGTAAGCTTTCACCGGTAATTGCAGACTGGTCAAGCAATCCATTTCCACTTAGAATCACTCCATCTACTGGAAGAACATCTCCTGGCCTTATTACTATTACATCACCAACTACTAAACTTGAGACATCAACAATAGATTCTTCACCATTTTTTATAATCGTACAAGTTTTAGGTGCTAACTTCATCAACTTACTTATCTCACTAGAAGTTTTTATCTTTGCACGGTTTTCAAAATATTTTCCCAAAGAAACCAGAGTAACTATTGTTGCAGCCCCTTCAAAATATAACGAATGCATATATTCATGAACAAGTTCTAAATCTGAACGACCAAATGCATAACTCATGATAAATATGATTGCAATACCATAAATATATGCTGATCCCGCACCAATAGCTATTAATGAGTCCATATTTGGAACAAGTTTAAATAACGCCTTGAATCCACGTATAAAGAAATGTTTATTGATTAACAAAATGATGCTAGTTAAAACCAATTGTGCAAGTGCAAAAATAAGTGCGTTTTCAACACCGTCGAAAAAAGGAAAGTTTGGAAGTCCAACCATTGGACCCATAGCGATATAAAAAAGTGGCAACAATAAAACAATGGATATAATCAAACTAATCCTTTGTTTTTTTAATTCATTTTTAGCCTTATCATTTCTATTATCTAAATCCAAGTCCCTGCTCTCAACTCCTTTTTCACTCGCACCATAACCTATGCTTTCTACTTTTTTTATTATAGTACTTGAATCGAGTTTATCATCACATTCTACCTGCATCGAATTGGACACCAGATTTACGTCAGCTTTCTTTACTCCTTTAATCTTACAAACTGCCTTTTGAATATTGCTTTGACAGCTCGCACATGTCATTCCTGTTATATCAAATTCTTTTTTCATATTTCTTAATTTATCTTTCTTATTATGTCTATTGTTTCAGATATGATGCCATCATCATTCGCTTTAATTTTTTCAGCCACGCAGCTTTTCATATGTTCTTCTAAAATAATATAAGCAAACGACTGCAAAGCCTTTTCAGCAGCAGCAACTTGCTGGAGAACATCACGACAGTATTTGTTCTCCTCAATCATTTTCTTTATTCCATTAATCTGACCTATGATTTTATTTAATCTCGTTGTCAGTGGTAATATTTGTTCTTCATTTCTTTCAATAATCTTTTTATCATTCATACTATATACCCCTATACAGTATATTATACTTTTAAACATAATCGCTGTCAATACTTTCATCATATCTCACCCACCAGCCCCCCACCACCTACCCCACCGAGGACGTTTCCCCCGGAAACGGACGAGGTGGGGTAGGTGGTGGGGTGCCTGCACGATATGACTATACGGGAAGAGCTAGGTGCACGATTTCTCCGTGGATTGAAATAGTTTACGCTTATAGTCTTTTGCAGCTTTACCTAGGAAACAACTCATTAAGTAATTTAGAAGTTGCTTCTATGCTCAACATCCTTAATTTAGGCACTCATATGTATAATTACCATTACTCAAACAGACCTGCAAAATACGCCCCAAAGGTGTATTTAGGTACTGTTCAAACCACCGCAACCAGCTGGAACTACGACTCCCAAAACACCTCAAAACCACCCGCAAATCAATGGCCTCAGAACTTCGGCCAGACGTCACAAAAAGGCGAAGCCAACTACAAATTAAAGAACCATTTTCTAAAATTATGCAAGCTCTTTACATTATATCCTAACGCCAATTTAATGTAATCAACAACATCCTCTATGACATTTAAAACAGATATCTTTTTGAAATCTTGAATAAAATCTTTTGGTTTAGCCCTATACGCCTTTAATAGTATTTTTAAAGAAGCTTCATCCTTTGCTGAAATCATGTGTTCATCCTGACACGAATTGCATAAAAAACCACCATAATCAAAATTATATGTTTCTGTTCTTGATAGTTTTTTTCCACATGACGAGCATGTTAGATCTAATGATAAAATGCCAATATCTTTTAACAGGTGCAATAGAGTTACGAGAACAGCAAAAATAACTGTTTCATCAGTCGGAGTAACTAAATTAACTAATTCTTCAATATATGATGTATCTAGTTCATCATTCTCTTCAAAAAGATTTGTAACAACTTCTTGAATGATTGATAGTGCTGTACAATAAAAAAGATTTTCATAAATATCATTGTGTGCTTTAAGCAAGGATATTCCATTGATACACGGATGATCTTCATATCCTGATGAACTAATCTTAACTTGTGAATACACTAAAGTTGCAATGTGGTTTTTGCTAGTTATTGAATATGCTGAATTAGCAGTATAGACTCTTTTCTTTCCTTCACCAACAATAGTAACAACACAATCTTTTTCTTTATACTTATTTGCAGTAATTATAACTCCGCTCTGCTCTTTTATTTCATAAGGTCTTTTCATTCAGTATATCCAAATTCAGTTATTTTTCTTCTATCTTCTCGCCAATTCTTAGTGACTTTTACAAAAAGCGATAAGCTACATGCCTTACCAGTAAATCCTCTAATACTATTTTCACTATAAGATCTAATCTTAGAAATCATCTTTCCACCTTTACCTACTATTATTGCTCTTTCACTCTCTTTTTCTACAATAATATCAGCGGTAATATCGATGTTACTATCATCTTCTTCGACGTGTATAACTTTTACATGAACAGCATGAGGAACTTCATCATAACAAAGCCTCATACATTTTTCTTTTATAAATTCTTGATAGACAAACTCAATTGGATGGTCCAAGAGCATGTCATCTGGAAAATATGGTTCGGTCATTGGCAAAAGTGATTTAACTTCTTCAATCAAAAAATGTGGAACTTCCTTATCTTTTGCAACAATAGATGCAAAATGATTCTTTGGTAATTCTTTAAATAAATTATAATACTTTTCTGCTCTTTTTTCGTATTCACTTATAGATTTCAATTTATCAATCTTATTTAAAATGACAAAAAGCGGTTGATCAATCTTTTTTAATTTATCAACTAAATCATAGTTAATCTTCATCGATATATCAACCATATAAATTACAACATCACAGTCACTTAATGCCTGTTTTGCATCTTTAATTAGCAATCGACCAAAATCACCTCTTGGGCGATGAAACCCAGGTGTATCAATAAAAATAAGCTGACTATCTTCAGTATTATAGATTGCTTTAATATTTTCTCTTGTCGTTTGAGGCTTATCAGACACTGCCAAACATTTTACACCAACAAGTGAATTAATGAATGTAGACTTTCCAACATTAGCGTCACCGATAAGAGCGATAAATCCAACTCTTTTCATTAAAGATTTTCGCTATCAAATGAGAAAGGAATCAATTGTTCAACAGTTTGAACAAGTTCTTTTCCATCAACTGTAAACATATACACTGGAGTTTTTAAATCTAAAAGTTCGCTCATGACTTGACGACAGCTTCCACATGGAGTGACAATTTTTTTACTATCACCGATTAAGCCTATAGCCTCAATATCATTTTTACGATATCCTTTCAAATAAGCTTGAAAAATAGCTGTTCTTTCTGCACATATGCACAATGAATATGCTGAGTTTTCAATATTAGCACCATGAATTAATTCACCATTTTTTAATACAACAACTGCACCAACCTTAAAATTAGAATATGGTGCGCATGCAAGTTCTCTAGCTTTTTTGCATTCTTCAAATAAAACTTTTTTTTCAATCATAACCTCTCCTCATATTTTTTCAACAAATCATTTTGTAGACCATACATAATCTTTTCATCTTCAGCACTTCTTTCATGGTCATAGGAAAGGAGGTGAAGCAGTCCATGTATCAATAAAAACCTCATTTCGGAATCAAAATCATTTCCAATTTCTCTTGCGCGTTCATCGATAACTTCTGGACATAATACAATTTCTCCCAGGTCGACAAATTCTTCATTGCGATCACTAATATCATCTAAATATGCGAACGAGATGACATCAGCTACATAATCTTTAGTGCGATAACTCTTATTAATACTAAGTGAGACATCCTTGCTAACCAACGATATAGAAATAATATATTGTGAACTTGTATAGCCAAGGCTATTTAAAACAAAATCACAAACATTTGAATATTCTTCTTCAAGGTGATATTTCTTATCTGTTTCGTTAGCAAAATAAACACTATTTATATCCGATATTCATCCTCCTAGGTGTTTAAATTATAACCAAGAAGACTATATTTGTCAATTAGTGGGAGTCTGCTACAAACATTAAGTCTTCCAATTTCTATGAATGAATCCTTTATACTTTCTTCATCACTTAATAGTTGGTTTAACATAAGAATTACGCTACAGTTATATATAATAAACATTAAAAGATCAAATGAATCAAAGCTACTAATTAATCTTATATTTAAAAAGTTAAGTCCTAAAGAAATGACTAGTGGTAAATACTTTGATAATGAATCAAGTAACATATACTTTTTTCCTGTTTTTTGGGCTTTTTTATAATTAGAAAAAAATATGTCTTCATTGTTTGAAGAAACAAAGTTTTCAGCAATTAAGACCTTGCGAAATGCTGCATTCTTTTTTGGCTTAAAACATAAATAGGAAATAGTTACAACTCCTAAATCTATTAATAATGAAAAGCCATATAGAATATTTATCGTTAGCATAAAATAAAAAATAATGATTATCACTTGTAAATGAGTGCAAAAGTTCATCACTGATTTAAAGCAGTTGATTTTAATCTCGATCAAATTATGTAATTCAACTCTATCTTTTTCTTTTAAAAAATAAGGAAGAATAAACCTTTTATCGATATTCTCTAATACCCTTATTGATAATAGCTTTTTCACGATATATATTCCGATTAAAAATGCACCAGATGCTATCAAAAGAACTATATTTCTTTTATCTATGAATATTAAAGTTAAAAATGATAAAGCTAATTCAAAAAAAGATATTGCAATAATATTAATCACTTCTTTGCGAGAGAATAAATGAATACGCCTAAGTTTTTTCTTTACTACATTAGCCACTTCTAATATCCTATAGCGAAAAATCTTTTTGAATTCATCGATATTCATCTTTCTTTTTCCTATCAAAGAATCTATCACAATGATCTTTCGGCCACTTATTTTTTCACAGACGACGAAATGCTCTTTATCATTAAAATAGATTGCTGCGATAAACGGTTTTTTTATATTCAAAAGCATTTTATCATCGATTTCATATCCCTTTAGATAAACTCCATAATCAGCTGCACAATCAATTATTTGATAAAAATTATGGCAATTGTTTTTATAATATAAATTAAATACTTTGCTAGACTTATAGATTAAAAACATTAAATTTTTTAATGCACAGATTCCACAATCATTTTCTTTAACTTGATATATTATTCGTCCCACACTTAATATAGTATGGATTTTTTCTTTTTATAAAGAAATGGCAATATCTTCTATAACCGTATAATGAAAGCTAGCTTCAACTTGATTTCCATTTTCTTTATATTTAAGTAGTTTGCGGTCATCTAAAACTTTATCCTTGGTTAAAACCAGTGAATCAGCTAATTGTATAAGTGCCATAGTGTTTTCACTCTTTTCACCTTTGTTATTAGTTACAACATTAATGTCATACCAAGTATAAGCATAGACTTTACCAAGAGTAAAAGTTTTAAGACTCTCCTTGTCATTGATTTGAATATCTTCACTAACAAGAATCTGATCTTTATCAACCATTTCACCAACTTTAACAAGCGGCGTTCCATATTCTATTTCTATTCTTTCTATCACACCACTTCTTTTTGCGATAAGGCTCTTTTTTAAAGATGGTAAGATGATAGGACTTCTCCTTTTTTCATATTTAATCATAACAACCAATCCGTTTTTAGTTATTTCTATATTCTCCACTTCGTTAATTAGATTGTCATATAAACTCTCTTCAAGCGTTTTTAATTTATCAATGCTTGGCATCGAAGAAAACCTATATACTCCATTTGATTTTAAATAACTTGTGATTTTCGAGTTTATTTCATTTGATGACCCATTGATTTTTAAATCATATAGTCGTGTTGAAGAAAAGCAAAACAGTAAAATACTAAAAATAATTGATATCAGCGTTGTCTTTTTCTTTAATAGAGATTTAATTATTCCTTTAATCGTGCTGCTTCGAATTAGCTTAATGTCATTAAAATTCTTAAATAGTTTTTTTTCATCACTTGAATCTGCATAAAATGTATATGTAAAATCATCAATCTGTTTAAAATCGTAAACATGAATATTTTCTTCTTTGAACTTATTTAATACAAAAATGGATGAATAAGCTTTAATCCTATATAAGTCCTTGCTATTTTTCTTCAATTTCAACACTCCTTATATTTCCTCTTATCGCTAGTTCTTCATAGGAAAAATATGAAAGTTTTAAATCATTTCCAGCAATATTAAGCTCTTTTCCATTAAAAATAAGTGAAACTTTATTTCGATTAGCGCTTATGATCTTCTCATATCCTTGCACTTCTAATTCTCCACTCTCATAATGAATCAATTTAATCATAATAAAAACTATGAAGAAAAGATTCATTTTATGATGTTAATCAAAATAGAAGCGGATCATCAATTTCAAATTTATTATATTGTTCAAGCATCTTAGTAATTTTTGAAGACACTTTATAATTAGGTAAATAATCAGCAACAGGTTTATTTGAAGTGATTAAAAGAATGTGATTTTCTTCAAAGGCAAGCGAAAGAATCTTTGGAAGCTGATCAACAATAAAATCATAAGAAAATTTGGCATTTTGAATATTATTTAAAACAATAATATCTGATCTATTTAACTTTCCCATCAAACTTAAAAATTCATCGTTATTCAAGCCTACCAATGATTTTGATCCTTCTAAAAAGGATATTCTTAAATTCTTACTTATTCCATAATAAGCGATTAGCCGAGCTAGAAAATCTTTATTTCTATTCTTGCAGTATAAAATAATTCCATCACTGCATTTTGATTTAAGATAATTTGAACAAGTAGAAGCAATATATCCAGCCGCTTTGAAAAAAGGTGTTCGACCATTTTTAAAATTTAAAGAAGAGAATTTTCCTATTGAATCAAAAAATGTAAGTGGGTCAACATCGGTAGTAACGATATTATTTAGATAAGGTATTATCTTTTTTCTCTTTTCACAGATATATCTTTTGACCGAATAATCATTTTTAACACCGACTTTAATAAGTTCTAAACGATAACCTTTGTTTTCCTTTGGGCATTTTGAAAATGAGGTACAACCTTCACACTTTTTCAAGTCCTCTAAAATTCGATAAATCCAAGGAAGTGCATCATTAAACTCTTCATCGGTTTTTAAAATACTATTAAAATAACTCTTGTATTCATCATTCTTTTCTAGTGTTTCTAAGACACTTTTTTTTAATTGTTCCTGATCTTTTTTATACTCTTCATCATTAAGAAGAGAAAAGTTTTCTAATCCTTCCATCAAAGCACCTCAAATTCATCAAAGGCCTCAGTGTCAATCTCCTTTTCAGCCTTGCCTAGTTTATTTCCATCACTAGTTTCTTTCAAGTTTATTTCTTTTTCTTTTTTCATCTTGCCTTGAATTTCTTTATCTTTATGGTAGAAGAAGTAAAAAGCTTCATATGGGTCAAGTTTAATCGAATTAAACACCAACGAACGGGCTAACTTTAATATATATTTACGTGATAGAGTTCCTTGAGTATAATAAAGCGTTCGATCAATTAAAACACAAATAACACTTGGAGAAAGTTCAAAATCTCGTGCCAACTCTTCAATTAAATCATAATCAGAAGCATATAACTTCGATTTTACTAAATGCTTTAAAACAACATCTGGTGGAAGCTTCGTGAAAGCTTTGATTTTTTTTGCTGTATCAGAATCACCAAGATATGAAGCATATTCATGATTTTCCTCTAGAATGACTGACTCAAGGCTTGGTAGAATATTATGAAGTTTCTTCTTAAATGTTTCTTCTGAAAAAACATTCCCTATTGTATTTGAATCGTGATATAAGCGAACTAGAGTATTATAATCTAAATTATATAATTCCATCGATAGCGATAGAAGATTTATACAGCTTTTATCAAAAGAAGACTCAGAAAACAATATATATTCATCTGGATAAACTTCATTCAGTTTTGAAATAAATGTTGCAAGTTCAAATCTATTTTCTTCTTCATCACGCGATATATATTCAAAGTTTTCATTGTGCTCAACAAAGAAATTATCATCAATTTCAAAAACATCAGAAAATGAAACGCTGATATCCTTAAATTGCTCACTGATTTTTTCACCAATTTTAAATGTTAATTTCAATCTATTTAATTCAGTCATCGTAATCTTTTTTACTAATAGACTTAGAAGAAGACTGCCGCTTGCAAAAAATCTCTTCGGATCTTGCGGTAAAAATAATTGAAAGATATATTCATCATGAGTGTCATAACTCGTTTTATATGTTTTCATCAACTTCGATGCTTCTAATGCCTCTCGTGCACTGATAAACTTTGCACCAGAAATATTAAGTCTGGACATTAAATCCTTTAATTCATTAGATTTAATCAAACTATAATCTGCCTCCTGCTCTAAGTAATTATAGAGAGAATAAGCATCACTTCCAATTATCGGGAGGTAAAGGATTGATAAAACCTTATGATCCAGTTTTGATAGATCATAATTTTTTCTGATTTGATATCGATCGTAATTATTACTTGCCATATAAATTATTTTATCATAACTTGAAAACATATGACATACAAAAATTATTTAACTAAATAAGCAAACATATATATTAGTGTATACTTGAAATGAAAACGCTTTCTTGATAAAATATCTAATAAATTTAGGAGGATAAATAAATGAAAAAGGTGGCAAAGATAATTACACTATTAAGTTTATTCACATTATCATCATGTAGTATTACTGATAGTCCAAAAAATACAACAACTCCAAGTAATCCTATAAACACAAGCAGTCCAACAACTTCTACGGAATTAACTGGACCTTCAACTCCACCTATAAGTTCTTCTGCTACTGATTCTATTTCTAAACCGAGCAGTCCATCAAGTCCAGATATAAGCACTGCACCTTCAAGCAGCAGTTCTACAACACCATCAAAGCCTTCAACACCACCAGTACAGCCTGGTTCTGATTATGTTCCAATTCCAAATAGCAACAATAGATTGGTTGTTCATAAATCTGCTGTCTCCTATTATAGTTCAGTCAATTTTGCACTTCCAAAAAAAGATTTAAAGACCAGTTTAAGCAAAAAAATATCATCTAATTTTAATTCAATTTCATATGACGGATTGTGGTCAGCTTTTAAAGACACTGATTTTGTCAATGGAAAAATTCTCGATATGTATTCCGATATTACTTGTAACAGCCCACAATGTGGAAGCTACTCTTCCGAAGGTGATTGTTATAATCGTGAACATTCAGTACCAAAGAGTTGGTTTGGTCAAGCCAAACCAGCATATAGTGACTTATTCCATCTATATCCAACTGATGGAAAGGTCAATGGTATGAGAAGCAATTATGCTTTTGGAGAAGTTGTAAATGCCACATATACTTCTCACAATGGATCCAAACTCGGCTCCGCTGATACAAGTTTTGGTTATTCAGGAAAAGTCTTTGAACCAATCGATGAGTATAAAGGCGATTTTGCTAGAACTTATTTCTACTTCGTCACTAGATACGAAGGACTAAATACAACAAGCGGTGATGGTCGTGTGCACTTTGAAAGTGGCAATGGCTATCCAGGCTTAACAAAATACAGTTTGAAACTCTTCGCTAAATGGCATAAAGAAGATCCAGTTAGTGAAAAAGAGATTGCAAGAAACGAGGTAATTTATACAAAGTACCAACATAACCGCAATCCCTTCATCGACATTCCTGATTTACCTAACTATCTTTGGGAAGGATTAATGTAAAATATTAAGTTCAAAGATTAATTCATTTGTATTTATATCGTTAAATTTTACTTCTCCATTTTCGCATATAGATAAATACGCATAGTTATCATCTTTTGGTAATGATATAGATCCAGGACTTAGCAGGTACATTCCCTTATGCAATCTATGATGTATTACGTGATAGTGTCCAAATAAATAAACATTATAAAGACCTTTGGGTGGATTATCTGGACCATACTTATGACCGTGATCACAATATATCGTTATGTCATTAAAACTTAAAGAAAGTGAATCATTTAACTTAAATTCAGATACCATTTGATCTACTTCTGAATCACAATTTCCTTTAACACAATATATTTTATCTTTGTATTGATTTAATAGTTCATAACATTCTTTAGGACTATATTTTTCTGGAAGAGGATTTCTTGGTCCGTGATAATATAAATCTCCTAAAATAACTAAAGAGGTGTAACCGCCTTTATCAAAAATATCTATAGCCTTTTTTAATTGTCCAATCGAACCATGAATATCACTTATAACCATTAACTTTTTCATTTTTTAACCAAAGGAAAAGGCCTAATGGCCTTTATTCCTTGTTCTCCTTTTTGTTATTTTTTCTTGGCGGACGTGAATTTTCGACATAGTCCTCTGGTTTTTCAGTGAATTCGCGATGTGATAAATCAACACGACCTTTTTCATCCACTTTTGTGACGATAACTTTTAATGTATCACCAATCTTACAAACATCCTCAGTCTTATCAATTCTGTTCCAAGCAAGTCTAGATATGTGGCACATTCCATCTGTATCTCCAAATAAGTTGACGAAGCATCCATAAGGTTCAATTCTTACAACTTTTCCCTCAAATACCTCTCCAACCTTTGCAACTCTTGCAATTGATTGAATCATATTGACGGCTTTATTCAATGATGTCTTATCAGTATGATAAACAACAACTCGTCCCTCATCGCTGATATCTATCTTACAGTTGTCACATTTTTCAATTATATCGTTAATAACCTTACCTTGGCTTCCAATAACTTCTCTGATTTTATCGACTGGAATATTAAATGCAACCATCTTTAAAGCATAATCGGATAATTCTTCTCTTGGTTCACTAATTGCACCTAGCATAACATCAAGTATTTCTTTACGCGCTGAATGTGCTCTAGTCAAGGCTTCACGAAGAATCTCTTCGGTAATTCCTTTGATTTTTATATCCATTTGTAAGGCTGTGACACCATTTGGCGTTCCAGCTACTTTGAAGTCCATATCACCTAAATGATCTTCTAGACCTTGAATATCTGTCAAGATCGTATATGGGTGTTTTCCATCAAGTGGTCCACTAGTGATCAAACCCATTGCAATTCCAGAAACTGGTGCCTTAATTGGAACACCTGCATCCATGAGCGCCATGCAAGAGGCACAAATAGAAGCCTGTGAAGAACTACCATTTGATTCTAAAACTTCAGCAACAAGTCTTATCGTATATGGGAATTCTTCCTCACTTGGGATAACATAACTCAAAGCTCTTTCACCCAATGCACCATGGCCGATTTCTCTTCTTCCTGGTGTTCCCATACGTCCAATTTCACCAACTGAGAATGGTGGGAAATTATAGTGATGCATGAATCTTTTTGATTCTTCATCGGTTAAATTATCAATTATTTGTGAATCAGACAACGCTCCTAAAGTACATGAAGACATAACCTGTGTTTGCCCACGTGTGAACATTGCTGAACCATGAACGCGTGGAAGGAGATGAACTTGTGCATCAAGCGGACGAATTTCTTCAATTTTTCTTCCATCAGGTCTAACTTTGTCTTCGGTAATGAGTCTTCTAACTTCATCACGAACAACATTCTCCATGATTTCGTTTACTTGTTTCAAAACGAAATTCTTTTCCTTTTCATCCTTATATGCTTTTTCTTCATATGAGGTAGATATTTCACTTTCAATATCATCTATAGCATTTTGTCTTTCAAGTTTATCGTGAATTGAAACCGCCTTGATCAAACGATTCTTGCATAAAGACTCTACTGCATTCTTTAATTCTTCATCAATTTTATAAAGCTTAATTTCTCTTTTTTCTTTACCGACTTCCTTAATAATATCTCTTTGGAATTCGATTAATTTCTTTATCGCACGATGACCGAAAAGAATGGCTTGTAACATATCTTCTTCACTGACTTCAGCTGCACCACTTTCGACCATATTTATGGCTTCATATGTACCTGCAACAGCCAAATTAATGTCTGATTGTTTCATCAATTCACGGCCTGGATTAATGACAAATTCACCGTTAATTCTTCCGACATAAACACCAGCAATCGGACCATCAAAAGGAATATCAGATATTCCAAGTGCCAAAGAAGAACCAAACATAGCTGTCATCTCTGGAGTTGCATTCTGATCGACAGACATAACCATATTAACTATTTGGACTTCATTTCTAAATCCCTCAGGGAACATAGGTCTAATAGGCCTATCAATTAAACGTGCAGTTAATGTTGCATGTTCTCCTGGTCTACCCTCTCTGCGAAGGAAACTTCCAGGAATTTTTCCAACAGCGTACTGCTTTTCTTCATAACCTACAGTAAGTGGGAAGAAGTCAACCCCCTCTTTAGGTTCTTTTGCCGCACATACAGTAGATAAAACAACTGTATCGTTATAGCGAACTAAACAAGCACCACCTGCTTGCTTTGAGATTTCACCAATCTCTACTTGAAGGTGCTTACCTTCAAAATCCATTTCAAATACTCTTTTCATTTGTAACCTTTCATAAACATATTGATTTTAACATAAGTTATTATAAATGTTAACAAGTATTTTATTTTAAGAAAGTATATTTAACTAGTTATATAGAACGCTTATCCATCTTTTTTAGTCCATTTTTAAGTCTTTAAAAAAACCAACTTGAATGTTAAATAAGATACAACTTTATTCGAACTATTTAAGTTGTTTCTATGCAAAAATGTCCAATTCATCGGTTTATTATTACAAGTTTGCATCATATCGCTATTGTGATTATTGAGATATGATTTTTCAAACATTCATTATTATCAAATGCAATCAAACTATATGCTTTAATACTTAACTTGCATTAGGCAAAAAACGGAAAAAACTCAATTAAAACCTATTGAGTAATAAAAAGCGGAGATGTTTTATTATCTTCGCTTTTACTAACTTCAAAAACAAGAATATAAAGACATTACTTTGAATTTATAGTTTAAGTCTAAAAATACTTGTATTTTACTTTATGTTTATATGATCATCCTTTATTTCAATAAGTATTTTATCAGAAACATTTCCTTTTAGAATGGATTCAGCAACTATCGTTTCAATGTTGTGTTGGATGAACCTTTTTATAGGTCTTGCACCATATGTAGTGCTATAGCTTCCGTCAACTATATAATTCAATACTTCATCAGAATATATCAAGTCAACTCCTTTGATTTTTAATCTTCTCTTTAATTCGTCAAGGAACTTTTTAGCAATAAGTATGACATCTTTTCTACTTAAAGAGTTAAACATTATTATATCGTCAATTCTATTTAAAAACTCAGGCTTAAAGGTTGATTCTAGTTCTTTGTTGACTAAATCTCTTTCTTTTTCAGTATTTCCTTTTAATAGATACTCTGAACCAATATTGCTTGTCATTATTAATATTGTATTTTTAAAATCGACAACTCTACCTTTGCTGTCAGTAAGACGACCATCATCAAGAATCTGGAGCAAGATATTAAAGACATCGTGATGAGCCTTTTCGATTTCATCAAAAAGTATGATTGAATATGGTTTTCTTCTGACGGCCTCTGTTAATTGTCCACCCTCTTCATAACCGACATATCCAGGAGCAGCACCAATAAGTCTACTTACTGAGTATTTTTCCATATATTCAGACATATCAATTCTTATCATATGCTGTTCAGTATCAAATAACTGCTCAGTCAGCGCCTTCGCAATCTCGGTTTTTCCAACACCTGTTGGTCCTAAGAACAAGAAAGAGCCAAGCGGCTTATTATCATCATTTATTCCAGCTCTAGCACGAAGAATAGCTTCACTGACTTGAGTGATAGCTTCATCTTGACCGATAACTCTTTTTCTTAATTCTTCTTTAAGATTTAAAACCTTTTGTGAATCACTTGTAGAAAGTTTTGTTACTGGTATGTGTGTCCAAGATGATACGATTGAAGCTACGCTATCTTCGGTTACAACTTCGTCGATCAACTTTTGGTCTTCACCATGCAGTTTATTTAATTCTTCAAGTTTTTTCTTTAAAAGAGGAATATCATTATTTTGAAGTTTTGCTGCTAGATTATAGTCATAATCTGAATAAGCTTTATTTAAATTCAATGTTGCAAGATCTAGGGCACGCTTTGTTTCCTTTATCTCATTCAAATTTGACTTTTCTTCTTTCCATTTTCTATTTAATTCATCTTGGGTCAACTTCAATTTTTCAATACTCTCATCGATATCATGCCTTCTCTTTATCGCTCTTGAAGAATCATCTTTGTGTATAGATGCTTTTTCAATCTCAAGTTGCATTATTTTACGATTTACCGATTCCAAATCTTCAGGCATAGAGTCGATATTCATTCTCACCTTTGCACACGCTTCATCGATTAAATCCAAGGCTTTATCTGGTAAGAATCTATCAGTGATATACCTCTTTGATAAAGTAACAGCCGAAATCAACGCATCATCTGTTATAGTAACACCATGATGAGATTCATATCTATCTTTCAATCCTCTCAATATACTGATAGTGCTTGAAATAGATGGTTCATCAACAAGTACTTTTTGCATTCTTCTTTCAAAAGCCGCATCTTTTTCTATGTATTTTCTAAACTCATCTAATGTTGTAGCACCAATGCAGTGAAGTTCTCCTCGAGCTAATAATGGTTTTAAAAGATTTGCAGCATCCATTCCACCTTCCCCTGTTGAACCCGCACCGATAAGCTGATGTATTTCATCTATAAATAGAATAATCATTCCGTTGCTCTTTTTAACATCATCAAGAACAGCCTTTATTCTATCCTCAAATTCTCCACGATATTTAGCACCTGCAATGAGTGCACCTAAGTCCAATTCAAAAATAGTTGTATTCTTTAAAGATATTGGTACATCACCTTTGAATATTCTCCATGCTAATCCTTCAACAACTGCTGTTTTACCAACACCAGGATCACCGATTAGTACTGGATTGTTTTTGCTCTTACGAGAAAGAATTTGAATAACCCTTCTAATCTCATCATCACGTCCGATAATTGGATCAATCTTTCCCATTGCAACTTGTTCAACAAGATTTCTTCCATACTTCTTTAACGCCTCGTAAGTATCTTCAGGATTATCGCTATGAATATGATTTCCACCACGAATACTATCGATTACTTCGATAAATTTATCTTTAGCATAGTTTTCTATTGCACATAGTTTTTTGATTACGGTATTTTTATTATCAAACGATGCGATTAAAATATGCTCAATAGATAAAAAATCGTCATCCATCTTCTTTTGGATAGTATAACTAGTATTTATCAAAGTGCTTAAATCTCTGCTCATATCGATGTTTTCCTGATCAGTCTTAGCTTTAGAATTAATATCATCGTCTAAAACCTTTATAACATCTTCAGCCTTTATCGATAAACGTGAAAGAATCGACAGATATAATGAGCCGTTTTGACTTATAATAGCCTTTAATAAATGCGAGACATCAATAAATCCACACTTATTCTCCTTTGCGATATTTCTACTTTCATTTATTGCCTCAATTAGTTTTGTTGTATATTTTTGTTCCATTTCTCTTTACCTCCACATTCATTATATTACCCGCATTTAGCACTTACAACACAAGACTGCTAAAATTCTTTACACATGTCGCTTTCTGTAAAGATACAAAAAAACTGCTAAATAATAATTATTATCATCTAGCAGTTCGTTATTATTCCTTAATCGCTTTCTCTTCTTCTAGTTTTTCAAATTCTGATTTCATAGTTGGATTACCACGAGTTAGTTTTCTAATAGTCAAATCATCCATACCGCTATTAGTTCTATCAAAATACCTTAAACTCTTTTCAATCTCATCTTTTGTTTTCTTTAATTTTTCTATCGTCGCATCTATATCTCTAATAGCAGAGTCGAGATTCTTCTTTGCTGAATCATAATTATTTGAAATACTCTTTTTCGCATCATGAAGTTTTTTTTCAAAATTAGTTATGTCTATGTTACGATTCTTTTGCTCAAGCAATTCATCCTTTAAACTCGCATTAGTAAGTGCAGCACTTCTTAGCAAAGAAATGATTGGAATAAAACAGTTAGGTCTTACAACAAACATTTTTTCATATTGCTCACTTGCTACTGCTACGATACCAGCATTGAATTCGTCATTATCATACTCTAATGTTGAGACAAGAACAGCATATTCACATTTCTTTTGTCTTCTATCTTTATCAAGTTCCTTATAGAAATCCTTATTCTTATGTTTGTGCTCTGTTTCTTCCATTTCATTCTTCATTTCAAACATAATGGAAATAAGTTCTTCACCAGCATCAGTCATTTCACGGTATATAAAATCACCCTTTGAGCCTTCTTTAGCGTCGTTATCTTTTCCAAAAGAGACTTTACCTTGTGGTAAAAACTGCCTAATTTCATTAAACTTGGTTAAACAATGCTGTTCTAAAGTTTCTCCAACCATTTTAGTAGACATTTTATGCTTATAATCTTTTAGCTGTAAAATTTCTTCATCTTTCTGTTTAATAGTTTCTTTAAGGATATTAACCGCATTAGTCTTTTCTATTTCGGCCTTTTGTTCAGTACTTTCGTTTTCCTGTTTAAGAAGTTTAATCTCGCTATTCTTCTTTTCAATTTCGATCATTAATTTAGTAATTTGATCTTTTTGTTTGTTCTCTTCTTTTCTTAATTCCAATTCTAAATTTGCCTTATTATTTTCAACAATGTTTTTCAAATCTGAAATTTGTGAGTTAAGTCTTTTTATTTCTTTACTATTTTCTTCTTTAATTAAATTAATACTTTTTTCATGCTCTAATTCCAATTTCGCCTTTATAGATTCATTATTATCGGTAACTTTCTCTAGTTTAATATTTAATTCATTAATCTCCGATTCTTTTTGTTTTAGCTCTGCTATTCTCTCCAACTCAAAGTTTTTCTTTTCAAGTTCCACTTTACTTTTAACCTGTTCAAAGAAATCATTTGTTCGTACTTGATTTAAAATATCAGCATAATCTGCATTATTTAGCTCAAATTCTTTTTTACAATGTGGACACGTAATCTTATTCATAACTAAAACCTCTTAATAAAGTATAACACAAAATAAATCTTTATTTAAGATGTTTGTTTTTCCCGTGTTGGCTTCGCCTTTTTGTGACACGTTCAAGGGCCAAATCGACGGGTAATTTA
>CAOSOP010000009.1 GCA_948525355.1 uncultured Bacilli bacterium
TGATGTAAAAGAAATAACTAAGGAAAAATATAAAGAATCAAATGGAATAAATACGGTGTATGATGTTGTAATAAAAAAATATTTCTCATTGAATCTTTATATAATGGAAGAAGGAAGTACTGAAAAAGAAAGTATTATATTTAAAAATATGAAAATGGTTGATACCGATGAAATATTTTGCCTTTATGAAGATGATGATTTAAACCATATTAGACCATATGTAATGTGCTACGAAGATAAAAAAAATTATGAGACATATGCCTTGCCTGTATATACAATCTATGAGAATAAAGGATTTCAAGTTAGTGGAAGATATTATGCAACATTTCATTCGGCAATAAAAGAAAACAATGAAAAGGAGTTGGTAGTATGAAAAAAGCGTTGATACCATTATTAGTTATGCCATTTATACTTCCACTATCTTCGTGTGGAGATCATGGAAGTTTTAGGTATAACTATTTTATCGAGGGTGAGTTTATTGCTGTAAATCAGAAAGATGAAAATGACACCATGCATTTAACAGTAAAAGAAATAACCGTTGATGAATACAAAAAAGCGAATAAAGCTAATGTTGTATTTGATATTTGTTTAAAGAAGGTTTTTGCAATAAGTTTATACCATACTAAAGTTAATAGTGAGGTTAAGAACTATGTTACAATGACTAATATCGTTGGAAAAGTAGGTCATAGTGATTATGAATATGAAGATGATAGTGGAAATCGTATACTACCTAATTTAAAAACTAATGAAGACTATGCCTTTGATAAAGAAAAGATTAGTGTCTATAGTATTTATAACTGGAAAAGTGATGAGTACTATGCTACATTTTATTGTGAACCAAAAGAAAGTGATAAAGCATAGTAATGTAATTAGTTTTATTTAAATAAAAGTGATTTAAGAAATGGAGTTTGTATATGCGAAATAAAAAGTTAATTTATCCATTAGTTGTTGCTATCTTAGGAATTTCATCTTGTAGTACACCTTTACCAAATGGACCTTTGTATGAAAAAATAAACAACTATTCTAGTTATGAAGAAGTAGTTAGTTCAGAATTGAAATTTTACGAAAGGTTTAATGATGAAAAAACATTTGCATTCAAACTGAAAATGAATAGTGATGAAATTGAAAGTATTAAGTATTATATAGGTGGTATTTGCTACTGTGCCCTAGAGAATAAAGAAAAGCCAACTAGGTGCGGTTCAGATGAAAATTGTACGCACTTGAGAAATCGTGAGTTATTTATAGAGTATTATTTTAAAGACGGAAATATTGTAACTCTTATTTATAAATACCATACTCCAAAATCTAATGATTCGTTTAAATGGATAGAAAGTGATGGTGGTAATTGCTATAGATATGAAAGAAATGGATTGTTTTCATACATTATGACTGATCAAAGTGATAACCACATATGTGGTCTTAAGTTTTTACATGAAAACGAAGATTTGAAGGAACAGTTTTGTAATCTAATAGTTAATAGTTTGTTTTAATAAATAATGATATACGAATAATATAAATCACATCTTTATTTAATCGATGGTTATTTTATTTTTGATTGTTATAGTTTACAAAACGGCAATAAGTTATTTCATTTAAAGATATGAATAAAATAACTATTTATTAATTCAAATTTGAAGACTGATTTGCTTATCACTGCAACTTGTGGCTAATAGCTTATAAAAAAGATGGAGCAATGACTATACAAATAATGTGCTTGAGAGATTAAACAAGTACATATATAAGCAATTAAATTTATTGTATATTTATTCTTTAAGAATTTTTTTATTGACAATCATTAATTTGGTTTGATAAACTTTTTCTTGTACGAACCCTATGGGCTCCTTCTTTTTATGGAAACATAGAAAAACGCTCGGGTGCGTGTACATAGTAGAAAGGAATAAACATGCCAACAATTAATCAATTAGTTCGTAATGGTAGAACTAGAAGTGTGGAAAAATCTAAGGCTCCTGCTTTAGGAAAACGTTGGGATTCACTCAACAAAGTTGAAAGAAGCCAAGCTTCTCCACAAAAGCGTGGTGTTTGTACTCGTGTTGGTACAATGACACCAAAAAAACCTAACTCAGCTTTACGTAAGTATGCTCGTGTCAGATTGTCAAATGGATACGAAGTTACAGCTTATATCGGCGGAATAGGTCATAACTTACAAGAACACAAAGTCGTCTTAATCCGTGGTGGTCGTGTTAAGGACCTCCCAGGTGTTCGTTACCACATCATTCGTGGTGCTGGTGAATGTGCTGGTGTTGACGGACGTAAGCAAGGTCGCTCACTCTATGGAGCTAAGAGACCTAAGGCCGGCAAGAATTAAGGAGGATATTAATCATGCCACGTAAGAATGGAAGTGTCGCTCATCGCGACGTATTGCCAGATCCAATATATAATTCTAAGTTGGTCACTAGCTTGATCAATAAGATTATGTTAGATGGAAAGAAGAGCACTGCTCAGGCAATTTTATACAATGCTTTTAATAAGATTGAAGCCAAGACAGGCAAACCAGCATTAGAAGTATTTGAACTAGCTTTAGGAAATATTATGCCTGAACTTGAATTAAAGGCCCGCCGTGTCGGTGCTAGTAACTATCAAGTTCCTGTTGAAGTTTCTGCAAAGCGCCGTATCACTTTAGGTCTTAGATGGTTAGTTAATTATAGCCGTTTAAGAAACGAAAAGAGTATGGAAGATAGATTAGCTGGCGAAATAATTGATGCTGCTAATGGAACTGGTGCTTCAGTTAAGAAGAGAGAAGATACACATAAGCAAGCTGAGGCTAATAAGGCCTATGCTCACTATAGGTGGTAATTAAAATGGCACGTAAATATCCATTAGATAAAACCCGTAATATCGGTATTATGGCTCATATTGATGCCGGAAAAACTACTACTACTGAACGTATTTTATATTTCACAGGTGAAAACTATAAAATCGGTGAAACTCATGATGGTTCTGCAACTATGGACTTCATGAAGCAAGAGCAGGATAGAGGTATCACAATTCAAAGTGCTGCCACAACATGTTTCTGGAAGGGATATCGATTAAACATTATCGACACTCCTGGACACGTTGACTTTACTGCTGAAGTTGAAAGATCTTTAAGAGTTTTAGATGGTGCAGTCACTGTTTTAGATGGTAAAAACGGTGTTGAACCTCAAACAGAAACCGTTTGGAGACAAGCTTCGAAATACAATATTCCACGTGTTGTTTTCGTTAATAAACTCGATGCAACTGGTGCCGACTATGAAATGTCAGTTCATTCAATTAAGGAAAAACTTGGCGCAAATGGTTGTGCTATAGAATATCCTATAGGCTTAGAGAGCAATCTTAGAGGTGTTATCGACCTCGTTAAGATGGAAGCTGTATTCTATAATATGGATAAACCAGAAGGTGAACCTACAGTTGGAGAGATTCCTGCTGATTATTTAGATAAGGCTAACGAATATCGTATGATCATGATTGACAATCTTGCAAACTTTGATGATGATATCATGATGTGCGCTTTAAACGGTGAAGAACCTACCGTTGAACAAATTAAGACAGCAATAAGAAATGCTACTATTACTGGTAACTTCTTCCCTGTCTTCTGTGGTTCTGCTTATAAGAACAAGGGTGTTAGATTATTACTCGATGGTGTCATCGACTACTTACCTTCACCACTTGATATCCCTCCTGTTGAACGATCAGACCGTTATTTGCAAACCTGATGATAACGAACCATTCTGTGGTTTAGCATTTAAAATCACAACTGACCCATTTATTGGACGTTTGTGCTTCTTCCGTGCATATTCTGGCGTTGCAAAAACTGGTACATATGTTTATAACAGCGCAAAAGAAGTAAAGGAGAGATTCTCTCGTTTGGTCTTAATGCACGCTGACAAGAGAGAAGATGTAGACTCAATTTCCGCAGGTGAAATCGGTGCTGCAGTCGGATTAAAATCTACTGGAACAGGTGATACACTCTGTGATGAAAAGAGAATCGTTTCATTAGAATCAATCGTCTTCTCCGAACCAGTCATCTCCGAAGCTATTGAACCTGCTTCAAAGGCTGACCAAGATAAGATGACTGCTGCTTTATTAAAACTTCAAGAAGAAGACCCAACATTCCACTTCTATACAGATGAGGAAACTGGCCAAAACATCATTGCTGGTGTTGGTGAACTTCAATTAGATGTTAATGTCACACGTTTAAGAGAAGACTTCAATGTTAAATGTAATGTCGGAGCACCTCAAGTTGCTTATAGAGAAACTATTAAAGCTACTGGAGAATGTGAAGGACGTTATATTAAACAATCTGGTGGTCATGGACAATATGGTCATGTCTGGATTAGATTCGAACCTAACCCAGGAAAAGGATTCGAATTCGTCGATGCTATCGTTGGTGGTGTCGTTCCTAGAGAATACATCAAGCCAACAGCAGATGGACTTCGTGATAGTTTAAATAGAGGTTTAGTCGCTGGTTACCCAATCATCGACCTCAAAGCTACTTTATTTGACGGATCATACCATGATGTCGACTCCAGTGAAGCTGCTTATAAAATGGCTGCCGCTCTTGCACTCAAAGAAGCCGCAAAGAAGTGTAGTCCAGTAATCCTTGAACCAATCGTTAAAGTTGAAATTACAACTCCTACCGATTACCTTGGAACTGTTCTCGGTGATGTATCATCAAGAAGAGGTATGGTTGAAGGAATGTCATTACATGGTAATGCTCAAGTGATCAATGCATTTATTCCTTTAGGAAATATGTTTGGTTATATCACTGACTTGCGTTCAATGACACAAGGAAGAGGAATATACTCAATGACATTTGATCATTATCAAGAAGTTCCAAAATCTGTTGCGGAAGAAATCATTCGCAAAAGAAACTAATACAAGGAATATGAAGCTGGTTATATAAGCAATATATAGGACATTATTAATCATAATAAACTATAAATTACTTGACTTTAATCGGCTTCTTGCTATACTATTTAATGTAATATATGGAGGAAAAAATAATATATGGCAAAAGAAAAATTTGACAGAAGTAAAACCCATGTCAACATTGGTACCATCGGTCACGTTGACCATGGTAAAACAACCTTAACTGCTGCAATTACCAAGGTTTTATCAACCAAGGGTTCCGCAACAGCTATGGCATACGACCAAATCGATAGTGCACCTGAAGAAAAACAACGTGGTATTACCATTAACACTGCACATATCGAATATACAACTGAAAAGAGACACTATGCACACGTCGACTGTCCTGGACACGCTGACTATGTCAAGAACATGATCACTGGTGCAGCCCAAATGGATGGTGCAATTCTTGTTGTTGCAGCTACTGATGGTGTTATGCCTCAAACTCGTGAACACATTCTTCTTGCACGTCAAGTTGGTGTTCCTTACATCGTTGTCTTCTTAAATAAGACAGACTTAGTCGATGACCCAGAAATCATTGAACTCGTCGAAGCTGATGTTCGTGACCTCTTGAATTCCTATGGATTCCCAGGTGATGAAGTTCCAGTTATCGCAGGTTCTGCACGTAAGGCTTTAGATGGTGATAAGGCTGAAGAAGAAAACATCCTCAAACTCATGGATGCTGTTGATTCTTACATTCCTGATCCAGCTCGTGCAACTGATTTACCATTCTTGCTCGCTTGTGAAGACGTCTTAACAATTACTGGTCGTGGTACCGTTGTTACAGGACGTGTTGAACGTGGTGAATTACATGCTAACGATGAAGTTGAAATCGTCGGTATCAAAGATACAAGAAAGGCTGTCGTCACATCCATGGAAATGTTCCGTAAGACATTAGACTACTGCGCAGCAGGTGATAATGTTGGTGTCTTATTACGTGGTGTTAGCCGTGAAGATGTTGTTCGTGGACAAATCCTTTGTAAACCTGGATCAGTCACACCTCATACAACATTTAAGGCTCAAGCCTATATTCTCACCAAAGAAGAAGGTGGACGTCATACTTCATTCTTAACTAACTATCGTCCTCAATTCTACTTCAGAACAACCGATATTACTGGTGTCATTACCTTACCTGATGATGTTCCTATGGTCATGCCAGGTGATAATGTCGAGTTCACAGTTGAATTAATTCACCCAGTCGCAATTGAAAACGGAACAAAGTTCTCAATTCGTGAAGGTGGACGTACTGTTGGTGCTGGTACTGTTACTCAAATCATTAAGTAATAGTTATTATCCAAATATAAAAAAATACTGCGAAATTTCGCAGTATTTTTTTATTATTCGTAATCTTCAACGTATAAGGAAGCACCACATTCTTGTGCATATTTACGACCAGCTTTTACACATTCAGTCTTAGTATTATAGTGTTTTTTTAATACTTTTCCATTTGGCGCTTCAATTTCCCAGTTGTTTTCCTCTTTACATGGACGACATACAACTTTGGTATTATTCTTCTTTGTTGACATATTTTTTCCTTTCTTGCCATATTGGCTATACTTATTATGAAAGGTTTTTTAATTTCAATTCAAAGTTGTTAATTTATTGCTAATGTTTTATCTCCATTTTCTGAAATGTAGTTGATTATCAACATTTGGGTAACATTGATCCAATTCTTTCTCATTTGGATCAGCATATGCAATTCCAATAAAAACTGGAACCATATATGTTGATTGATTTTTGTTATATACTAATTTAATAGCTTATATAAAACCTATCAAGATTAAACTTAAATTTGTATAGGGTTACAGTTTAGATTTGTTTTTTAAGGCGATTTCGATGAGTTTGTTTAGCTTATCTGCTAAGAATAAAGGTACATTTAAGATATTTCCATTGAACGAAAGATTACGTAACGATAAACGAACAATAATGGGTGTTTCCCGCTCGTAAAGTTTATAATAATTCTTAATACTCGTTGATTTTATGTTTTCGCCTGCTTTGACTTCAATCGGAATTATATCGTTTTCACGTTGCACTATAAAATCAACTTCATGTTGAGAATTTGCCCAATAACGAGGCTTTCCTTCAAATTGATGAGAAATGCATTTTAAAACATAGTTTTCGGTCAATGCATCTTTAAATTCAGTAAAGAGCCTATTATTTTCAATAAAAGCTGAAGTCGCTAAATGTGAGTGTTTACGAAGTAATCCAACATCTCCCATATATATTTTGAATGCCGTCAAATCATCATAAGCGGAGAGCGGAAGACCAGGTTTAGAAATGCGGTAAACCTTTTTAACCATATCTGCACTATAAAGCCAGTTTAAAGCATTTTCATATTCGCGCGCACGCGCACCTTCTTTAATAACGCTATATAAGAACTTTTTGTTTTCCTTTGCAAGTTGTGACGGAAGCGAATCCCAAATAAGCTCTATTTTATTAACATCGAATTTTTCTGCATGTTTTCCAAAGTCGGTTTCGTAAGACAATAAAATATCAGCAAGTACATTATCTGCCGCCATAATATCTCTATCCTGTGTCCAGACCGTAACCGCAGCAGGCATACCACCAGTAACAAAATACATTTTAAGTTTTTCAACAAGTGGATTAAAAAAAGCGTCTGGAATTGCTTCAATATTGTCTATTATATTCAAATATTTATATAGATTATCATCGCCGTTTGCGAGCAAAAATTCTTCAAACGACATTGAACCCATTTCGAGAAAGTTAACTTTTCCGACAGGAAAGCCCTGTGATAACTTCAGCCCCAAAAGAGATCCTGCACTCGCTACATAATACTCGGGTGCATCTTCGCAAAAATATTTAAGTGCATTCAATGCTTCTCCACACGCTTGAATTTCGTCAAAGATAATTAACGTTTCTGTCGTGATTTTTTTACCACTTGCCATTGAAAGATTTTGCATGATTCTATGAACATCTTTTGTTATTTGAAAAAATTGCTTATACTCTTCTTGTCGTTCAAAATTGACATAAAAGAAATCAGAAAAATGCCGCTTACCGAATTCTTGCAATACCCAAGTTTTACCAACTTGTCTTGCGCCGCGTAATATAAGCGGTTTTCTTCTTTTAGATTCTTCTCATTTAAGTAAATCATTCAATACTAATCTTTCCATAAATAAGAATCACCTCTTGTCTATAAAATTATACTCATTACGGCTTGCACTGCCAAGTAAAATTAAAAATTATGTGATTTTTACCCTGAAAAACTAATAAATTATGTGATTTATTGATGATAGACAAAGTTTTGAGTGTCCGCAGATATGTCAATAATTCTATTTGAATTGGTTTACTATTTCATTTTTTACTTTCGCCTATAGCTTTCATTGTTGTAATTTATTCACTAAATACAACAAATTCTAATAAAAAGGCATTACATGAATAAAACAATATAAAGTATATTCATCTATAAAAAGTGCATTATTTTTATATTAACTACTTAGGCAACGATTTTAATTATTATTTAGTTAAGCAATTTATATAATTATCTTTTAATATAGTCATTTTAAGGCTATAATTTAAATATGAATTATACAGTTAAAACGGTAAAAGAAGTAGCAAAGCAGTGCATGAAATGTTCTAACGCATTATGCGTTAAAAATGGTTGTCCTGCCAAAATAAATATTCCTCAAATGATTAGACTTTATCAAGAAGAAAAATTTATAGAAGCATTTAAACTTATTTGTGAAAAATCTAATCTTCCTTTTATATGTAGTTTTGTTTGTGATTACAACAAATTATGTGCTCAAGGATGCATTTATAATAAGATGGAAAAAGAACCTGTATATCCGGGAATGATTGAGAAAGCCATAATCGAAAGAATTTTAGATGATGAAAACATATTAGATTTAGTTTCTTCAAAAAAAGATTTAATAGGGAAGAGTGTTGCTATAGTTGGCGCTGGTCCAGCTGGAATCAGTTGCGCTTTAACACTTAGAAAAAATGGATATGATGTTACATTATTTGAAAAGGAAAAACATATTGGCGGTGAACTGCTTTATGGAATTCCACAGGATAGATTAAATATTAAATGTGTAAAACTACAAATGCAACTCATGAAACGCATTGGCATATCAGTAAAACTTAATTCTTATATAGATGATATAAATGAATTAAAAGCTTCTTTTGATTATGTCATTTTAGCAACAGGTCTTCAAAAAGAAACGAGATTGGACTTAAAAGGCTTTGATCAAATCATCTCTGGTCGTGAGTTTCTTAAAAACATTAATTATTATGAAAAAGGATTTACGGATAATGTATTTGATTTAAAAGGAAAAACGTTATGTGTTATTGGTGGAGGAAATACTGCTTTAGATTGCTTAAGACTTGCAAGCAGATATGCCGAAAGGGTTATTCTTGTTTATCGTAGGCAAGAAGAACAGATGCTTGTTAATAGAGTTGAACTTGAAGAGATAAAAAAATACTCAAATATTGAGTTTAGATTTTTAACTAATCCAATAAAATATGTTGGTGATGAAAGACTTGATGGTGTAGAGTTGGAGATTTTGGAATTATCAGATAAGCTAGATGATAGTGGAAGAAGAATACCAATTAGCACAGGTAATAAAGAATTTATAGCATGTGATTATGTTGTTGAGGCTATTGGACAAAGAGTTAGCCCAATTTTTGGGACAGGTACATATTGTATTGGTGATTATAGTTATGGTGCAAGGACTGTAGTTGAAGCTATGGTTGATGGAAAAAAGTGTGCTGAAGATCTAATTTTATTAGATAGTTTTAATGATTAATTGCTCGCCCCCACCACCTACCCCACCGAGGGAATCGCCCCTGGCGATGACCGAGGTGGGGTAGGTGGCGGCGCAGCCGTACCCACCCGTTACCAAGTAACAGCTCGTTCGCATTTGGGGTTTGCTCCTTGGGAAGATAAAAGTTATACTTATAGCATTTTACAGATAGGAAACGGAAGCAACTCTATTAGCAAACTTGAAGTTGTTTCTCAGCTAAATGTCTTTTCTCAAGCACATCTTTTGTATCACTATAACCCAAACGTTATGCCAAAAAAGTACGCCGCAAAGGTCTACATCGGTACGCCTGAAACTGCCGCAGAGAGCTGGATAACTGACCTCCAAACCGGCATAAATTACCCCTCTATTTGGCCGGAAGTGAAGCCGCAAAAAGGCGAAGTGAATAAAGAATAATATTATTAAATGTATTGTTTAATATATTCTATTAATCTATTTATATCAGTATCATCATTATCTTCGTTATTAATTATTAAATCTGCATATTGTTTTGTCGGTTCAATTAATTCTTTGAAGACTGGAATAACTTGATTATTGTATTGATTGATAATGCTCTCTGGACTTCTTCCTCTACTAATTCTATCTCTTTCAAATCTTCTTCTAAATCTAGTTTCTGGTAGAGCATTGATAAACACTTTTAAATCACCAATTTTTCTAATATCGTTTTTAACTAGTGCCATTATACCTTCAATGATTATTATAGGACGAGGATATACTTTAATTCTTTCACTACATCTATTATGAATAGTATAATCATAAACTGGTTTATCTATTGGCTGACCTTGTCTTAAACTATTTATGTGTTCATAAAGGAGTTTCCAGTCAAAAGTATCTGGCGAGTCGTAATTTATTTTATTTCTTTCTTCCATACTTAAAGAAGAAAAATCATTATAGTAATCATCAATACAAATATGTAAGATGTTTTCTTCCTTTAATGTTTGCTTAATTTTATTAGATATATAGGTTTTTCCTGAGGCGGAACCACCTCCAATTAGTATTATTTTATAATTCATTTTCATTCTCTAAACTTGATTATAATAATTTATCGAAGGTAGAGCAAGATAAATATGTAGGAGATATGAATGATCGTATTAAAAATTTTGTGTCAGTAAAGCGCTTTCATATCACTTTTTGTTGAAACTATTTTTCTAATTTGTATAATATTTAAATGAAAGGTAGGAAATCTATTATGAAAAAGAATTTATTTTCAAAAATACTCGTTGCTTCAGCATTAGCTGGATTAGTAAGCTGTAACAATACCAGCTCACCATCACCAACTCCAACAACACCTAGTGAACAAACTATTAGTGGAGTTGCTTCTTATGAAAGTCATGGTAATAAATATGGTATGGCAGTTAAGGTCACTTTTGATGGAAGCAAGAAAATTACTAAAGTTGAAAGGGATGCAGCTAAGATTGAAGAATTAAAATTAGTTGAAATTACACAAACTAGTGTTCCTAACATGTGGGATCATGAAGCAATGCAATCCATGTATGACGAAAAGATTGGCGATGCTTTAAATAAGTTTGTTGGTTTAGATGCAAATGCTTATTATACAGAAGCTGCTGCAGCACTCCAAGTCAATATTGATGACAAAACCACTTGGCCATCAAATACTGGTGAGTTTGCAACAAAATACTTTGTTTTAACTGGTGCAACACAATCCAGCACTCGTTTATCCGTTGCTGTTGCTAATGCTTGCGCAACATTACTTGGAAAGGATAGCATTGTATTTACAACTAACCCAGTTGTTCCTCCAGTTTCTTCCACAACTCCATCAACTCCAACATCTACACCATCAACTCCAGCTTCAACACCATCATCTTCAACTTCTTCTACAGAAGGTGAAACTTCTTCAACCCCTGAAGTTGCTGAATAATATTTAGTGGATGTAGTACGAAATCTTTATTTCGTAGGATTATAATTAAAAAGGTTGTCTCTAATCGTTAGAGCAACCTTTTTATTTGATTGTTATTTATCATCATTTCTTAAAGCAAATTCACATCCACAATAGTTTTGTCGGTAAAGGCTATATTCTTTAGCTATTTGAATTCCTTTTAATTGACCATTTTCTTTTTTAAAATCTGAGAGCAGATACTCGGTATTTTTAAATTCTTTATTAAGTTCTTTTCCAAGTTCATTTAAAAAAGATGATGGTTTATGACTAGAAACAGTCATAACGGTAGTGAAGAAATCGTAATTGTGTTTGCTCGCATATTCGTACGCAAGATGAAGTCTAAGTTTGTGACAAAGTTCACACCTCTTTCCACCTTCTTGTTCGTTTTTATATAGCTCACATTTATTTAAGAATATAGAATGATCGTAGTGTTCAACAAATACTTTGACATTATGATTCGTTTTAATATTAAAATCATTAACAAATGATATAAGTGTATCTAGTCTTTTTTTCCATTCTTCATATGGATATATATTTTGGTTTAAGTATAAAATATCGACTTGAAAGTAATCAACAAGAATTGATAAAGGATAAGTAGAGCATGGACCACAGCACGCATGCAACAGAAGTCTTTTTGTTCCATCTTGTTCTTTTAAAACTTCCTTCATTATTTCATTGTAGTTAATTTTTGTTTCAACCATATTTATGTCCTATTCGATAAACATTGCATCGCCAAAAGAGAAAAAACGATAATTATTTTTAATCGCGTGATTATAAGCTTTAATTATTTCTTCTTTATTATAAAATGCTGAAACTAGCATTAGCAAAGTGGATTTTGGCAAGTGAAAGTTTGTTATCATTGCATTTACTGCTTCAAATTTAAATCCAGGATAAATAAACAGACTGGTATGACCATGGCATTCTTTAAACTCATTATATTTATGAATTATTGTTTCTAAAGTTCTTGTCGAAGTTGTTCCAATTGCGATTATTCTTCTTCCTTCTTTTTTAGCCTTGTTTAAAATATCTGCCGTCTCTTTTGACATAAAGTATTCTTCTTCGTGCATTATATGATCTTTTAAATTAGATACTTTTACAGGTCTAAAAGTGCCTAAGCCAACATGAAGAGTTACATCGACTACAGTCGCACCTTTTTTAAGTAGTTTATCAAATATATCTTCTGTAAAATGGAATCCAGCTGTGGGAGCGGCAGCCGATCCTTCTATCTTTGCATATACTGTTTGATATCTATTATTTTCATGCAGTTGGGATTTTATGTAAGGTGGAAGCGGCATATGGCCTAGTTTTTCTAAAACTTCCATAAGAATGCCTTCATATGTAAGGTTCATTATTCTTAGGCCTTCATCTTTGGTTTTAATACAAGTTGCAATTAGTTCTTTATTATCTCCAATTATAATATTAGTGCCTTCTTTTATAACTTTTGCATTTCCACAAAGAACTTCATAGGTGTTTTCTTCTCCTTCAATTGGGTGAAGCAATAATAATTCTACATGGGCATTAGTTTCTTCTTTAACTCCAAATAAGCGAGCTGGGATTACTTTAGTGTTATTTCTTACAAGGACGTCACCAGGTCTTATATAATCGACAATGTCATAAAAGAATTTATCTTCATAAGTCTTATTAGCTCTGTTTAAAACCAAAAGTTTAGAAAAGTCTCTTTTTTCAGCTGGCGATTGGGCAATAAGTTCTTCAGGTAAGTTATAATCATATTGATTGATGTCAAATATATCGTAATTAAAATTGTTCATTTAAAAACCTCTCGTGGAACCAAATTTATTCATTGTCATTTCGGCAAATTCTTTAAATTGATCATTTTTTATTGCTTCTCTTGCCATTTCTACATTTCTTATTAAAAATCTTATATTGTGTATTGAGCACAAACGACTTCCAAGACTTTCTTCACATTTCATTAAGTGGTGAAGATATGCTTTGGTAAAGTTTTTGCAACAGTAACAGTCACACTCTTCATCGAGTGGACTGAAATCATTTTCATATTTTTTATTGCGTATGTTGATTCTTCCATGACTTGTCATTAGTGCGCCATGTCTTGCTATTCTAGTCGGTAAAACGCAGTCAAACATATCTACGCCTTTGCTTATACCATCAAGAATAAAATCTAACGATCCAACACCCATTAAATAGCGTGGCTTATCAAAGGGGAGATGTTTTACAGCATAACTAACCATACGATATTCCACATCTTTTGGTTCACCAATAGAGGTTCCACCTATTGAATAACCATCAAAATCAAGTTCAATGAGCTTTTTAGCACAGTATTCACGCAAGTCGGCAAAGTCACCACCCTGACAAATGCCAAAAAGAGCTTGATCATTTCTTGTTTTAGCATCTCTTCCTCTTTTTGCCCATCTCAATGTTCTTTCAACGGAATTAGCCATATATTCTTTAGTACAAGGATAAGGTGCGCATTCATCAAATGACATTATTATATCAGCACCGATTTCTTCTTCGGTTTTAATAACTGATTCAGGCGTGAAAAAAATTTTGTGTCCATCTAAATGGGACTTAAATGTCACACCTTTTTCGCTTATGTTGCGGTTATCAGCAAGCGAGAAGACCTGGAAACCACCGGAATCGGTTAGCGTTGGTCCATCATAGTTCATAAATTTGGATAATCCACCAGCTTGTTTAACAATATCAGAACCTGGTCTTAAAAAGAGGTGATAAGTGTTAGACAAAACAACACCAGCACCGAGTTCCTTTAATTCTTTTGGCGAGAGTGTTTTTACTGTTGCGAGTGTACCAACAGGCATAAACATCGGTAGTTCTACTGTGCCGTGTGGAGTTATCATATATCCGTATCGAGCATTTGTTTTTTTGTCGACGTGTAAAATTTTAATTTCTATTGAACTCATGTTAACCTCAAACTTTTTATATTATACACTTTATCTAGAAAAAGTTAAACTTTAATAATTTTGTTTGTTCTCTTGATTGCAAATGGTCATTAGTTTTTGTTATTATTATAAATATAAAGGAGTTGGAAATATGAACATTAGTTTAAAAGATTTATTTGCTGAAGATTATGATTTTAGTGGAAGGCCTGTTGTTGCCTTAGAGTCTACTATCATTTCTCATGGAATGCCTTACCCAGAAAATGTAAAGACTGCACTTGCAGTTGAAGAAGAAGTTCGTCGTGGTGGTGGAATTCCTTTGACGATAGGTATCATTAAGGGAAAAATAAAAATCGGAATGACTGCTGAAGAAATTGAAGAATTTGGTAAAAGAAATGATGTAATGAAGTGTTCGACAAGGGATTTGGCTTATTGCTGTGCTAGCGGTAAGTATGGTGCAACTACAGTAGCCGCAACTATGAAAATAGCTAAAGCTGCAAATATTCATCTTTTTGCAACAGGTGGAATCGGTGGAGTTCACCGCGAAGTGACAAAGACTTATGATATTTCTGCTGATTTAAAAGAGTTTACGGAGAGTGATGTTGCAGTTATCTGTGCTGGCCCAAAGGCGATTCTTGATGTCGCCAAGACATTAGAATATATGGAAACACTTGGAGTTCCAAATATAACTTTGAATAGTGAATCGGTTCCACTATTTTATACAAGAGAATCAAAATATAAATCTCCATTAAATATAAATGATAATGAATTGCTTTATAAAATGATTAAATACAATAGATCTATTCTTCCAAATTATGGAACGCTTATTTTTAATCCAATACCGAAAGAATATTCTTTGGATGAGAAGTATGTTGAAGAAATAATACAGAAAGGAATTGCTGAACTTACTAAGAAAGGAATTAGTGGAAAAGAAGTTACACCATTCTTACTATCTTATGTTAAAGAAATGACAGGTGGAAAGTCTTTGGAAGCTAATATTGCTTTGATTAAAAATAATGCATTTGTTGCAGGTACACTTGCTAAGGGAATAGCAAAGTGTTTTGAGGATTAATGTTAGCACTGATTACTGGAGGAACTTCTGGTATCGGTCTTGATATTGCAAAGATTCTCGATAGTAAAGGATATGAACTTATTATTGTTGGATCTCGTTCAGAATTTGATACAAGTTCTTTTTTAAAAGCAAAATACATTCAATGTGATTTAACTGATGAAGATGAATTCAATTCTTTTCTGATGCAGTTAAAAGATTTTGACTTGGATGTCTTTATTGATAATGCAGGATTTGGTGATATTGGAACTTTTGATAAAACTAGTGATGAAAAAGAGAGTTTGATGATTGACTTAAACATTAAGGCCATGCATTTTCTTTTGAAGGAAGTTTTAAAAAAGATGAAAGAGAAGAATAGAGGGTATGTTTTAGTTACTTCTTCACTTGCGGCTTATGCAACAAGTGGATATATGGCAACCTATTACGCTACTAAGGCTTATTCTTATTCATTAGCATTAGGCTATCGGCGAGAGTTGAAGGATTTAAAAAGCAAGGTAAAATTATCTGTTTTATGTCCTGGACCGACAAAAACTGAATTTGAAAAGACTGCCAATGTGAAGTTTTTAATTAAACCGGCTAAGTCCTTTAAAGTTGCTAAAGTGGCAGTAAAAAAGATGTTTAAAGGAAAAGGAATAATCATTCCTTCAGTCAGGTTTAAAGTTTATGCATTTTTAGGAAAAATAAGTCCGACATTATTTGCAAATAGAGTGATATCTAAATCAGCACGGAAGAGATAAAGATGATGGGTAAAAAGTTTATTTTAATATCTTCTTGTTCTTTTCATGAAAAGATGGTTTATGCTCATAGTTTTGAAAAAATATATGATAATTTAGTTAAAATCGATGTGAGAAAAACTCTTACGCTACATAGGTTTAATGTCAACGATGATATAGAATCTTTTATCGAGTATGTTCATTCAATAAATGATAAAGCTGATGCTGTATTATTTTTATATCCTGATAGGGAAAATGGATTTCGCGCGTTTTTAAATAGACACTATGAAGATATACCATTTGATATAATCTACGCTGATTCATATTATATCTTTGGAAAGTATGAGCATGAAGAAGTTATTAAAATGAGGACAAAAGGCTTTTTAGACTTCTTAAGCGAGTTTAAACAAATACCTATTTATGAAGTTTGGGAGCGGGTTAAAAATGGTAAAAATGCTAAGGAAGATTTAAAAGAAGTTGAAAGACTTTTTTATATATATCTTTATATCGGTGGACAAAAGAAACTATATGATAAGGTAAAAAACTTGATCTATAGTGATGGATTTGCAGCAACTAATTTTATTAGTAAAGATCATTATGTTCTTTTAAAAAACCTAGCCTTAAAAAAGGACAAATTTGTTTTAGACATGGTGCTAAACAATATTTGTCATAGCAACTTATTCTTAAATTTTAATCACTATAAGACAAGATTTAGCAACTGTGCTGAAAGTTTAAAAAGACTTGAGTTCAACGGGTATATTGATATTATAGAACGCCTTGAACAAAAAAGTTATAGTGTCATCCAGGTTGTTCCAGAAGATATTGCTTATTTATCATCGTTTTTAGCAATGAACAAATCTATTCCTCAAGCTTATGATTTCGGATCTTTTTATGGGATGATGCAGACTTATGTCATCAATGAATTAAAAAGATATTATGAAGATGTTAAGTTTATCAAAGAATATAACGATAAAAAGATTATATTCAAGGTTGATAATTCAGCGTTTTATTTAAATTATAATATTAATAAGGATATTCCTTTAAGTTTGATAAATGCTGATGTTAAAAACAAAGTAATTCTATATAATGGCGAATATAAGTATGATAATAAAAATAAAATTTATTATGTTCCATTCTATTTGCTTTCATTTTTTATTAAAGATTTGACAAATATTTAAAAGTGTCAAAATAGGCTAGCACTAGCTTATTGACAATGCTAAAAAGGGTATTAAAATAGTTATTGTAAGTCGGAGGAGAAAAAAATGATTAGACCATTAAAAGATTATGTATTACTAGAAGTAAAACCTGTTGAAAAGAATGTCGGAGGGTTTATTATTCCTGAAAGCAGCGATAAACCAAGTGATGGAGTTGTTGTAGCTGTCGGACCTGGAAAAATGGTTGACGGCAAGCTTGTTGAACCAAGCGTTAAGGTTGGTGATAGAGTTATTTATAAAGAATATTCAACTGTTGAATATAAGGAAAATGACAAAAAGTTCTACCTCATTAAGGAAGAAGATATATTAGCAATTATAGAATAAGGAGAAGAGTATGGCAAAACAAATTAAATACGGTTTAGATGCAAGAACAGCATTAATTGATGGAGTTGATAAACTCGCTAATACGGTTAAAATTACCCTTGGACCTAAGGGAAGAAATGTTGTATTAGATAAAGGATATGGTTCACCATTAATCACTAATGATGGTGTAACGATTGCAAGAGAAGTAGAGTTAAAAGATCCTATTGAAAATATGGGTGCTAAGCTCATGTATGAAGTTGCAAATAATACTAACGATGTCGCAGGTGATGGAACAACAACTGCAACAGTATTAGCACAAGAAATAATCCACCGTGGATCAAATTATGTTAAAAAAGGTGCAAATCCTGTTTTCTTACGTGATGGAATAGAAATCGCTGGACGTGCTATTGCTGATAAAATACTCAGCAAAGCAAAAAAAGTTGATACGAATAAAGATATTGAACAAGTCGCAACTATTTCTTCCGGCTCTGAAGAAATTGGAAAAATTATCGCTTCTGCAATGAAAAAGGTCGGTAAACAAGGCGTTATTACGGTTGATGAAGGAAAGGGATTTGACACAACCTTAGAAGTTACTAAGGGTCTTAGATATGACAAAGGCTATTTATCTCCATATATGGTAACAGATCATGAGAAGATGATTTGCGAAATTGAAAATCCATATATTCTTGTCACAGATCATAAGATATCCAATATCCAAGACATAGTTAACTTATTACAACAAGTTGTACAAACTTCACGTCCACTTCTTATCATCGCAGACGATTTGGAAAACGAAGTAACTTCAACACTTATTATCAATAAGTTAAGAGGTTCATTCAATGTTGTCGCAACTAAGGCACCTGAATTTGGTGATAATCAAAAGAATATCTTACAAGATATAGCAATATTAACAGGTGCAACATTCTTCAGCAAAGATTTAGCTATGGAATTGAAGAACTTACAAATGAGTGATTTAGGCCAAGCAAAGAAAGTTGTTGTCACAAAGGATTCTACTACTATTATTGATGGTAGTGGCTTGAAAGAAGACATAAATAAAAGACTTGATGAGCTTGAAGGACAACTTAGTGTTTCTAAATCAGAATATGACAAGAAGAAACTCAGTGAAAGAAGAGCTAAACTCAGTGAAGGTGTTGCCTTAATAAAAGTAGGTGCACTAACTGAGAGCGAGTTAAAGGAAAAGAAATTGCGTATAGAAGATGCTCTTAATGCTACTAAGGCAGCTGTTGAAGAAGGTATAGTCATCGGCGGCGGTGCTGCACTAGTCGAAGTATATAGAAAAATGAAGTCGAAAGTTAAGAGCAAAATCAAAGATGTTCAATATGGTATCGATTCTGTATTTGAGTCACTGCATGCACCTTTAAACCAAATTGCAGAAAACGCAGGTTATAATGGTAGTAGTGTAGTCACGCAACAAAAGAGAATGAAACCAAACTATGGATTCAATGCAAAAACAGGTAAATGGGTTGATATGTATAAGGCTGGAATAGTCGACCCAGCTAAAGTTACAAGATCTGCTGTTTTAAACGCAACATCTATATCAGCATTATTCTTAACTACTGAATCGGCTGTAGCTGAGATTAAGGAAGAAAACAAATCAAAGAATATGGGAATGCCAGGCCCAGAGGATTATTAATCTTAAAATGAGAGGTTGAATTATCAGCCTCTTTTTTGTTTGCTTCGCCTTTTTGCGACGGGTTTTGGGGCCAGGTTGAGGGTTTTTGAATGGGCTTGTTTGCGTACTTTTGTGAGTCATAAT
>CAOSOP010000010.1 GCA_948525355.1 uncultured Bacilli bacterium
AGAGGTTGGGTGGCACTTTCACCATGGAACCAAAGTGAGTTCGCTTATAGCATTTCGCAGATTAACCAAGGAACCAACCCATCCAGCAAATTAGAAGTTGTTTCCTCGTTAAATCTCTTTAATCAAGGGCGTGCTATGTACTACTATATATTGTCAGATTGTACATCAAGGTACTATCCAAAAGTCTACCTCGGTACGCTTGGAACGGTCTCATATTTGTGGCTATGTAACCGTGAAACTGACTGGATTTTAGACTCAAATACTACCCCAAAACTGACGTGGCCCCAAAGCTATCAACAAGGCCCGCAAAAAGGCGAAACAAAAATGAAATATAATCGGAAATATTTGCGTTTATTATTACTTGAGAATAATGTATAATTTAAGTGAAAAGGAGTTATTATATGAGCAAAAAAATTTTATGTGGTTTAGATATAGGTACTAATTCAGTTGGTTGGTGTTTAACTGATGAAAACAATAAAATAATTAAAAAGCAAGGAAAGCGTTTGTGGGGCGTAAGAATGTTTGATGAAGCCGAATCGTGTGCTGAAAGAAGAGGCTACAGAAGCAATAGAAGAAGATTGCATCGTCGTAAAGAAAGAATAGATTTATTACGAAGTCTTTTTAAAGATGAAATATCTAAAGTAGACAATTCTTTCTTTTATCGATTAGATGAATCAATGCTTCATGCTGATGATAAGAAAGTACAAGGAAAATACAGCTTATTTAACGACAAAAATTATACTGATATTGATTTCTACAAAGAATTCCCAACAATTTACCATTTAAGAAAACATTTATTAGAAACAAATGATAAGGTTGATATTAGGTTACTCTACCTCGCTTTACATCATATGATAAAATATCGTGGCCATTTTCTAACTGATGGCGATTTTTCTCTATCAAAATATGAAGATATTAATAATTATTTTAAAAGTTTAAATGAACACTTAAAAAATATTGATGTTGAAGATGGTGAAGTTGAATACGAAATCTCTTTTAGTGAAGATATCTTTAAAAAAATTAACGCTAAATATGATGAAAACCCTGGAATAAAGGAACTTCAAGATTTCTATAAAAAAGAATTAAATCAAAAGAATATAAAATACATAAACGACACTATTGTTAAACTATTATCAGGTGGAAAAGTTCAACTTAAAACCATGGAATTAGGAGAAAAAAGCATTTCTACAAGAGATCCAAACTTCGATGAAACAATATCTGATTTATTAGCTGAGTATCCTGATAAAGAAGCTGAAATCTCTATTATTGTATACTGCAAGAAAATATACGATAGTTTTCTTTTGGGCAAACTTTTAAGCAAGAAAGAATACTTATCTGATGTAATGATAGAAAAATATAATTTACACAAAAAGCAATTAAGAGAATTAAAAGAATATGTTGGAGCAATAGTTAAAGCAGAAAAAGATAAAGGAAATAAATGCTCGCTTTACTATGATATCTTCCGCAAAGTAGATGATAAAGATGATAAAGCAAATAACTATGTAAGATATGTTGGTTTTACAATAGTTAATAAAAAAAGAACTAATACTAAGCACTGCTCTTCTGATGAATTTTATAAATTCATAAAAGAAAAGCTAGATGTAAAGAATAAAACTGTTGACCCATTTATTTTAAAGATTATGAAGTTAATGGAAAACAATGAATATTTATCACGCCAGAATTCTAGTGAAAATTCTATATTTCCCTACCAATTAAATAAAAAAGAGATGAGACAAATTTTAATGAATCAGTCAAAACATTATAGTTTTCTTAGTGAAAGAGATGAGTATGGAACAGTAATAGATAAAATAGTATCGATACTAGAATATAAGATTCCCTACTATGTTGGTCCTTTAACTAATCCAAACTCTAATGAAGAAAAATCAAAGTATACATGGGTTAAAAGAACTGAAGAGAAAATCTATCCATGGAATTTTGATAAAGTAGTAGATAAACAAAAAACAGCAGAAGTCTTTATAACTCGTATGCTGAATAAGTGCACTTATTTACCTTCAGAATACTGCTTACCGAAAAGTTCATTAGTCTTTTCATACTTTAATTTATTGCAATGTTTAAACAAGATTTGCATTAATGGAAGTTTAATATCACCTGATGTCAAACAAGACATTATTCATGATTTATATATGAATAAAAGGAAAGTTAATTATAAACATGTCAAAGAGTATATAAAGATTAAGTACGGTGAAGATGTTGAAATAACCACTCATAATGAAAAAGAACTCTCCTTTTCTTGCGATTTAGCATCATATATTGATCTTAAAAATATTTTCGGTAAAGAATTTGTCGATGATAGAAAAAACCTCGATTTACTAGAAAATATTATCAGAGATATAACCATCTTTGAAGATAAAAAGATTCTTGAAGAAAGACTTTTTAAAGAATATAAGTTGAAACCAGAACAAGTAAAAAGAATTAAAGGATTGAATTACACAAAATTCTCTAGTTTATCTAATAAGTTACTAACTCAATTGAAGACAAACGATGGAAAATCAGAAGTTAAGAAATCAATAATTAAACTGATGGAAGAAACAAATCAAAATCTTCAAGAAATCCTATATAATGAAAACTACAACTTTGAAAGCATAATAAAAACGTTTAATATCGAGAATGGTTCTTTAGAAAACGTTGATAAAATTGAAGACTATGTAAAAAGCATTCCAACACTTTCACCAGGAATGAAAAGGCCTTTGATTCAAGCATATAAGATTTGTGAAGAACTCGAAAAAATAGTTGGTCAACCTATTGATGAATATTATGTTGAGTGCACTCGTCATCATGAAAAAGAAAAAAAGATTAGTGTTTCACGATACGATAGAATGATGGAACTATATGATAAAGCAAAAGAATCTATTAAAGAAACATATAAAAGCACTTATGAAAATCTTAAAAAACAAAAAAACAATCCATCACTTCTTAATAGTAAAAAATATTATTTATATTTTGCGCAATTAGGAAAGTGTATGTATTCTGGAGAGCCTATTAACTTTGAAGACCTTCAAGATGACTCAAAATATGATATTGACCATATAATTCCGCAATCTATGATAAAAGATGACTCCTTAAACAACCTTGTATTGGTGAAACAAGAGTTAAATAAGAACAAATCCGACATTTATCCTATTCCACATAAAATACTGTTTAATGGCAATCGGAATGCTGCAAATACCTTTTATAACGCTTTAAAATCAAATGGTTTTATTACCGAAGAAAAATATTCAAGGATTATGAGAAGAGAGATAAGTGAAAATGAACTATCATCATTCGTAAATCGACAGTTAGTTTATACAAATCAAGCTGTTAAAGGTTTTATAAACGCGATAAAACATTTTAAAACAAACAAAACACATGAACCAAAAATAGTTTTTACAAAAGCTGAAATAGTTTCTGATTTTAGAAATGAGTTTGATCTTATTAAATCAAGAATTGCAAATAATTTTCATCACGCTCACGATGCTTACTTAAATATTATAGTAGGTAGAACTGTCGATTCACATTTTAATAAGTTTAAACAGAATTCTGAAACACTTAAAAATATGCATGCCAAAGGTTTAACAACAAATCCTTCTAAAATATTTAAAGCCGGAAAAGAAATATATGACAATTCTAAAAACCTTGTATGGAAAGAAGATGAGTCTATCAAAGAAATAGAGAAAAATATATATGAACGCTTTGATATTCTATGTACAAAACGTCCTTATATAAATGAAAAACTATTTAAAAAAGTCTCAATTCTCTCTCATAATGATGGCAATATTCCAATTAAAACAAAGGGTACATTATCTGCTCTTGCTGAAACTAAAAAATATGGTGGTTATAAAGAATATGTATTCGGATCATATTCGTTAATTAAGGCAAATAATAAATTTAGCTTAGAAGCTATTCCAACAATGGTTGATAAAAAAGAATATCTATCATCACTTAAATACAAAAACTATGAAATCGTCTTGGACAATTTAAAAATTAATACTGTTATAGAATCAGAAAAAAAGAAGTTTTGCATAACTGGTAAAACAGGGTCTATGTTTTTATTAATTAATATGCGTGAACGTGTTTTTAATGAAAAAAATCTCTCAACAATTCACAAAATGGAAAAAGTGATAAATAAAGTAACAAATAACAAGTCAATTAAGCATATTGAAGACATTGATTCAGATGAAAAAATAGCTGATATTGGTTGTAAATATGATGAAGCTAAGAGAGAGCTAATAATTTCTCCAGCAAGAAAAAAAGGAAATAAAGAAATAAGACTAAGTGAAGAAGAACTAATCACTTTATATAACACATTTGTAAGCATATTTAATAAAGATATCTATAGTTATTCTATCATAGTAAATATTGGTAAAAAATTAAAAGACAAAGAATCAAAGTTTAAAAACCTAACATTCTTCGAAAAAACAAAAGTATTATACGAATTATGCAATCTTCTTAAATGCAATGAAAGAAAGACTGCAGATTTAAAATTACTTGATGAAAAAAATACTGGTACAATAATTTTAAGCAAGAATAACATTAGAAACTGTAGATTTGTATATGAATCTATTACCGGTTTTTATAGAAAAGTTGTGTATGAGATTAAATAGTTTATGGCATTTAGAACAGTTGTAATAAAAAATAAATGTAAACTAGAATACTCTTTGAACTATCTTATATGTAGAGGTGAGGAAGATAAACGAATACTAATTGATGAAATTGAGTTTTTAATAATTCAAAACACATCAGTAGCAATAACTTGCGCACTTTTATCTGCTCTAATCGACAAAAAAGTAAAAGTTATTTTTTGTGATACAAAAAACAATCCTCAGGCAGAATTGGTTCCTTATTATAATAACTTTTCGACTAGCAAAAGAATTACCACACAAATAAATTTTAATAATGACTTTAAGGGAAAACTATGGGCAAAAATAATATATGAAAAGATAAATAATGAAGCAAAACTTCTTAAATTCCTTAAAAACCCTAATTATATAAAATTAGAAAAATACTTATCAGAAATAGAAGCAGATGATACAACTAATCGTGAAGGGCACGCAGCAAAAGTCTATTTTAATTCATTATTTGGAAACACATTTTCTAGAGATGACAATTCAGACATTAATAAGTTCCTTAATTATGGGTACTCTATCATCGTTTCCTCAATAAACAGAGAGATTAAAATGCTCGGATATTTGACTGAACTAGGCATACATCACAAAGGAGAAACGAATTCTTTTAATCTATCTTATGATTTTTTTGAGCCTTTAAGATCATTAATAGATTATTTTGTAATAACCGGCAAAGTAGATAATGAAAACTATAAAGATTTCTTTATAAAAATACTAAATCATTCTGTATCTTATAATGGAAAAAGTATGCTACTAAATAATGCAATTCATCTTTATGTTCAATCATTATTCACTTCACTGATTGGCGAAGATTCAAATGAAGTTGTTTTTATTAAATATGAGTTTTAGATATATGAGAGCAATTCTATTCTTTGATTTACCTGTAGAAACTTTTTCTCAGCAAAAGACCTATAGACAGTTTATTAAACTCATTAAAACAAATGGTTTCTACATGCTACAAAAATCAGTTTATATAAAATTAGGAATTGATATTCAGTCAATTAATAGCGTTATAGAAAAGATAAAAAAGCAGTGTCCGTCTGAAGGAGCTATTTCTATCCTAACTATAACTGAAAAGCAATTTGCACACATGCAGTTTCTTGTGGGAGAAAATAAAACAGATGTAATTAATTCAGATGAAAGGTATATAGAGTTATGAAACTACTTAAAATTAAAAATATTAAAAAAGACTTCATAATTGAAGCTGGAAAAATATATAGTATAAACATAGAAAACGCTAGATTTTATTATAGTTTAATCACTAGTTTACTTGAACAAAATGATGATTTCTTTATTTTTAGTGAAAACTATGAAGTACAACGATTAAATAAAAACATATTAGTAATTGATAATTTGTTTAATATAAATCCTAATAACAAAAAAATAATTAATGCATTATATAAAAGAATATCTTCAAAAATACTAACTAGTGAAGATAAAGAATGTATTCAGCAAATAAATTCAAACATTTTAGATTTACTACAAAAAATATCATTAGATCTAAACATAGATATAAGTTATTCTAACGAATTAGATATAGCCAACTTACTTTCAATATATAATTTTTGCTTTAAAACAGAGTGCAATAACATTATAGAAGCCATAACAACCTATATAAGAGCAAATTTAGAAATATCAAATTTCTCATGCGTGTTTTCTATAGGATTAATTTCACTTCTAAACAATAATGAAATAGAACTATTATCAAAAGAACTAGAGTATTTAGGACTTACATTGATAAATATTAATTTCATTCAAAAAGAAAAAAATAGATTAATTGATTTAACAACAATAGATGATGACTTATGTGAGTTTTAGTGTTAAACTATTAATATCTTATTTTAACAAGAATAGGTTAAATTCTTTTCTCTTAAGCCTACAAATATCATATTTGAGGTTTGAGAGTTATGTTAAAATAAGTAGGTATTGTACGGAAAATCATATTCGAAATCAGAACTCCTTGTTTGAGAGTTATGTTAAAATAAGTAGGTATTGTACAGTACAAATTGGGCTGATAGTTTAACTTATGTTTGAGAGTTATGTTAAAATAAGTAGGTATTGTACAAAACTAGAAATACCATTCCAGTTCTGGCCGTTTGAGAGTTATGTTAAAATAAGTAGGTATTGTACGATAATAACACCATTCTCGCTTAACAAATCCGTTTGAGAGTTATGTTAAAATAAGTAGGTATTGTACTTGGCATCTAATCACCTCGCACCTTTCTAACGTTTGAGAGTTATGTTAAAATAAGTAGGTATTGTACAGATGAGCGAAACATTTATCTATGTCTTTAGTTTGAGAGTTATGTTAAAATAAGTAGGTATTGTACTTCGGCGTTAGTGCTTCCGATAAAAGCTTGGTTTGAGAGTTATGTTAAAATAAGTAGGTATTGTACAAAGGCAATAAGCTTAACGTAACGTTTAAAGTTTGAGAGTTATGTTAAAATAAGTAGGTATTGTACAACATAAATATTTGATAGAATAAATATAGATGTTTGAGAGTTATGTTAAAATAAGTAGGTATTGTACAGCAATGGCGAAACACTAGCTAATATTATTGTTTGAGAGTTATGTTAAAATAAGTAGGTATTGTACTCGTTGCATCGCTCAATGGCTTTGAACGCTGTTTGAGAGTTATGTTAAAATAAGTAGGTATTGTACATACCAGAAGCAACACAACAAAAGATTAGTTTGAGAGTTATGTTAAAATAAGTAGGTATTGTACATTAACTATGGAAAACAAAGAAATGATTAAGTTTGAGAGTTATGTTAAAATAAGTAGGTATTGTACGATGCCAATAATCCCTTAGACATTAATGCAAGTTTGAGAGTTATGTTAAAATAAGCAAAGTGTACACTTGCATTCACTTACGATTAGTTCGTACTAGTTGAGATCAAAAATAATAGTTTTTATAGTTTTTTAATAGAATCTTCGGTAAGTTATTGTGGATTTTATATTATGAATCTATAATATTTATGATTTATAATTTGGAGGGCAGCATGTCTCAGTTTGATAGAATGTTAGAAGGTAAATTATATAGCTGTGAAATTAAAGATTCTAAAAGGGAAGAAATGAATAGAAACAAAATTGAATTTCTTGATAAATTTAATAGTACAAGTTATGGTGATTATAAGGCAAGAGAAGAATTAGTAAGAGGTTTATTTAAAAAGGTCGGAAAGAATATTTGTATAAATAAACCTTTTCATTGTGATTACGGATCAAATATATCTGTAGGTGATAATTTTTATGCTAATTTTGATTGTATTATATTAGATGTAAATACTGTAGAAATTGGTGATAACGTCTTCTTTGCACCTAGGGTTTCTGTTTATACAGCTGGTCATCCAATAGATAAGGATGTTCGTAACAAAATGTTAGAATATGGTTATAAAGTTAAAATAGGAAATGATGTTTGGGTTGGCGGCAATACAGTCATTAATCCAGGAGTTACGATAGGGGATAATGTTGTAATTGGATCAAACTCAGTTGTTACTAAAGATATTCCTTCTAATTGTGTTGCGGCAGGAAATCCTTGTAGAGTTATAAGAGAAATAACTGAAAGAGATAAAGAGTATTGGGAAAAACAAGCAGAAGATTTTTATAATTCATTAGATTAATTCATAAAAAATAGAGTTGAGATTTCTCAACTCTATTTTTAAATTGTGATTTTTGAACCATCTTCGAATGTGTAAGTGTATTTATCACCACTTGCTTCAATTCTAAATTCACCTTTTTTATTATCAATATAGTAAGTTACTTTCATTTCAGTCTTAGCCGATGTAGTTTCTTTTTCTATTTCGTAGCTGCCTTTTGTTTCTCCTTGTCTAAACGAAATAGAGTACTCAATTTCTTCTTTTCCATTCTTTTTTTCGTTTTCAAATTCAATTGCAGTTTGTTCGACTAAAATGTTATTAGAGTAGACACTATAGACATACTCAATTTCTGATTCATTAGCTTCTATAGAGTGTTCTTGTTCCATAACGATTCGATTTGACTTATCATTTTTATCAAGATATGCAGTAATGCTTAGTTCGTTTTCAGCTTCATCACTTTCGGTTTCAGATGTTCTTTCACCTTCAATGTAATATTCTTTATTGTCTAAAAGCATAATGCCAGTTAAAGAGTATTCATTTTCTGCTTCATCATCTTCAACTTCTGATTTAGTTAGGACTTCAGTGTAATATAAAGTGTATTCTGTGTTTTTACCTTCAAAGTCTTTTCCTTTAATTGTCATTATATTTTCATATGGATAATTCTGATTTGAGTTATTAGAAACATTAGTGCTTATTATATCTTCACCTAAGAAACTATCGATAGCAGAGAAGTAAGAATTAAATCTATCGATTTGATCTTTAACCTCATCACTTGTTGTTCTAGATGAGTTTTGTGCTAAACTAAGTAAATGTTTTAAAGAACTTGTAGAGATACTATTGCCGAGCAGCTTTACGCTACTAACTGCACCAAATCCATAAAGATTTTGAGCATTAGCAAGTGGATTATTATTTTTACCACAAGAACTTAGTACACTAGATGCAAGTATTAAACACATTGGAACCATTAGTTTTATCTTTTTCATTTATTACCTCCTAAGGTGATTTAATTATAAAGTAAATAATTTTTCAAGTCAACTAATATGATAACCTACTTAATATCAAACCATAACTATTAATTTTTTTTCATGGATAGTATAAAAATCATGGTTTATAAAAAATACCTTTTTTGCTGTCAAATAAGAAACAACTTGTTACAAATTAAACGAGTTGTTTCTTACTTAAAAGAGGTTTAATAGTTTACTTTAAATATACAGAGCGACTGAAAGAAAAAGCGTGGAATTCCACGCTTATATTGCTACTGAGTTATATATGAGGTTTGATACTTCGTATGTATCTTGAGAGACAACACCCTCAACCATTACTGTTTCATCTTCAATATAGAAGTTAACTGGTACCTTATTATAACTATCATTTATTGTTAATGATATTATATCTAGAAGGGACTTTTTAACAACTCCTTCATTTACTAATGCATCTTGTTTTACTGTTAAGTTAAACTCTTTATCATTATCATCTTCTTGTGTGTCATCTAAGAATGTGTATTCATCGCAGATGGTTAATCCTAGACTATTTTCTACTGTACTAGATACAGCTTCTATTAATTGTTTTTCCATACTTAGATTACTATCAACATAATGACTAACAGGAACAAGATATGATTTATCATCAATGTTTTTTGTATAGTAGATATTGACCATTTGCTTATTAGCTATATTTGATATATCATCAGTTTGGCGATTGATACCAAATCTTTTTTGCAAGAAATCTGGAATGACTGTGTTGTTCTTTGGCATCTTTTCTAGTTTTTCACCATCGACATAAATTGAAAGCATTTTTACATCAGGGAAATCAGCAAAAGTATATGTAATAGATTCTAATAAATTAACTTCTGAACTCTTTTCATAGTCCAGGAATTCTTTTGAGACGTCGAGAATTAATTCATCGTTGAATATTTCTAATGAATTAAGTTTTGTGCTAGCAGGAATTAATCCTTTAATAGAATTTGATCCAGCCTTAGAATCTGTTTTTAAAAGATTAAATATATCGCGTATTTCTTCTCCTGGTGTAGCTCTTTTTAATAATGAGACAGTGAGAGGAATCGTTATATTATCATTACTAACTAAATATATTCGACGATTTTTATAGTTTGTTACATCAACCTTTGATACTGGAGCATTAGTATTTTGTGTTAAACCAATACCAACTCCTACGCCTGCACCTATAAGTACTAGTGGCACTAAGACTAAAGCAGCTTTACTTGCTTTTGATTTCATTTTAAGTTTTGAGAAACATATTTCGACATGAGGCATTTTTCCTTTAAACCTCTGCCATAAACTTTTACCGCGTTCTTTTATTTTTTTCATTGCACCATCCTCTAAAGATACATATGATATGTTTTAATGATTTAGAACATATTTTTTATTTGTGTGAAATGATCCTTAATTGTTTATCTTTTTTTAATGAAGCAATGTCTTGAAATAATAGGTGGGTAAGATCTATTATTTTTGAATTTGGATGTATATTATTTATGGTCTCAAGTGCTTGAATATAATGAGTACATAAAAGGATGTATGATTTGCTTTTAGGCCAAGCTTTAATATCTTTTATTATCTTCTCTTTTTTCTGTTCTTCTATATCCCTAGCTAAGTTGAACTCCTTATATCCTCTTCCTAAGTAATTAATTGTATTAGTGGTTCCTATTGGTATGATATTTTCGTGTTTGTTTAAATACGATAAATTATAGTCGAGTATTTTAATTAAGTTTTTTCTTGGTTTAAAATAAATGCTCAGTGTATTGCAGCAAACAACAGTGAAATCAAAGTCTTTGGTCTTTTCTTCAAGTATTCTTGTCTCTTCAATTAAATCTTTCTTTGGTAAGTTTCCAATAGGGCATTTGCTAGAAAAAAACAAGTGATATTCATGCTTAATATTTTTAATAATTAGTTCATTTAATAGATAGAGCAGTCCTCTTCCAGAGTCGATCAGTGCGATTTTCATATTAATATATATGAAAACACTTCAAGCAGAATACTGCTTAAAGTGTTAGTTCATGAAGTCTAACAAGTTCAATAATAGCGTGAGCACGTCCTTTTACACCAAGTTTTAATATAACATTTGATATGTGATTGCGTACTGTTTTTTCTGATATAAACAACTCATCAGCAATATCTTTTGTCGTGTGAGAGTGGATGAGTAATTCAAATACTTCACGTTCACGCTTAGTAAGTATTGATGGCATAGTTTACCTCTCAATACTATTGTATGCCAAAACCTTTATTTTGCTTTTCTTTTATTATTTCAAGCAATTTATCCGCTGCATCTTCTGGAAGAATTTGCATTAGTTCTTGTTTAGAAGCGGAGCATAAGCTATTAAATGATGGATATGCCTCGATTAACATCAGCGACCTTTTTTTACCGATTCCCTTAATTGAAGAGAATATATCTTGATAAAATGATTTGCTTCTTTTGTTTCGATGTGAACTTATAGCAAATCTATGAACCTCATCTTGCATTCTCATAAGAAGGAAGAATAGCGGTGATCTTTTATCAATGAAGACGATTGACATATCTTTACCATCAATCAATCCTTCCGTTTCATGACGATCGTTTTTATATAGACCAGCAACACTTGTTGGACAATCTTTAAAGCTATTTATAACTTCAATAGCTTCTTTAATTTGGTTTTCTCCACCATCAACTATTATTAAGTCGGGATAGACCAGATTATCATTTTCTATACGAGAAAATCTTCTTTGCAGCACTTCTTTCATCATCGCTAAATCATCTCTGGTATTATCACCTCTTATAGTATATTTACGATACTCTTGACGAACCTTGCTTCCATTGATAAATTTAACCATCGCGCCGATAGCTGATTCTCCATTTGTATGTGAATTATCATATAGTTCAATATTTAATGGTGTTTTCTTAAGATTTAGTTTTTCTTGCAGCTCTTCGAGTAGTTTTAGATTGTCATCATCAAGTCGAGATGTTAAGAAATGATCATCAAGACCCTTTCTAGCATTTTCAAGTGCTAAAAATAGCAAATCTCTTTTTTGTCCTCGCGAAGGAACAATAACTTTTATTTTTAAAACTTCTTGTAACAAATCCTTAATTGATTCGTTAGCAATGACAAGTTCTTTAGGTAAAGAGTTTTGTTGATAAAACTGAATAATGCTTGCAGTTATCTGCTCGTCTATAAATGGTTCTTCTTCAAAAACAAATGATTTTTTTCCAAGCAAAACACCGTTTCGATAGTTGAAAAAGAGAATACAGATATATCCATCCCTTGTTGAATAACCGACAATATCTCGATCTATGTGATCTTGCATCATAATCTTTTGATTGCTGTTTATATGATTTATGCTTTCAATAAGTTCTTTGTAGTGCTGTGCAAGTTCAAAGTTTAATTCTTCGCTGGCCTTTTTCATCTTTTTTGTCAAATCTTGCTTTATTTCACTATTATCGCCTTTTAAAAACCTTTGAACACTTTCTTGTAAATCTTTAATCTGTTCTTTACTGATTTTATTTATACAAGGAGCGAGGCACTGGTTCATATAGTAATAAATACATGCCTTTGGCTGTAAGTTGGCACACTTTCTTAACGGCAAAATATTGTTTAGAAGTTCAATCATCTTTCTGGCTGCAGTGGCGTTTGGATAGGGACCGAAATAATAGAATTCTTTTGGTGAAGAATCGTTATGAGCAATTTTTAGATATGGATGACGATCTTTTTTTAATGCAATAAAAGGGTACATTCGATTATCTTTTAGCATTATATTATATTTAGGATAATGCTTTTGTATAAGATTGATTTCTAAAAGTAAAGCCTCTTTTTCGTTATCGGTTTCGATTATATCAAAATCAACTATTTCATTAACCATGCGCTTTACTTTTCCTAATTGTTCACGCAAAAAGTATTGAGCAACACGATTTAATAAATTCTTTGCTTTGCCGACATAGATGATAGTACCATCGATGTTTTTCATTAAATAACATCCTGGTCGTTTTGGAAGAACACCGATTTTTCTTCTCAGAATCTCGTTTTTTATTTCCATAATCATCCTAATATGGCTATTGTACAACCGACGCCACCTTCTCCTTCACCACCAAAACGGAAGTTTTTGACGTAATAGCATTTCTCAAGTTCTTTCCAAACCATTTTTTGTAATGTTGAAGTTCCAACGCCGTGGATAATTCTTGCCTGATGACGATGCGAGAGCAGGCAATCATCTAAGTATTTGAGAAGTTTCTCTCTTGCTTCAATCGCGGTTAAACCAATAAGATTACATTCTAGCGGTGCAACCTTTTTTTCTAAAATGCTTCTATCGATGGAACTAGTAGGTCTCTTATGTACTTTTTTTGGCTCGTTATTTATGAAATGTTCTAAAGAATCAGCTTTAAGATTAAAAGTAATTCCACCAGAAGACACTATATATCTATTTCCATTTTGAGAAATGATTGTTCCTATTTGACCAGAAGGAAGAATTCTTACTTTGGAATTAATTTCAAAAACTTTAGATGTCCTGGTTTCTTCTTCTGAAGAAACTATTCTTTTTTTATTTAATTCTCCTTTGAGTTTGCTTAGTTCGGCAAAGTTTTTAATTCCTTTTTTCTTATGCCATATTTCATCAAGCTCGGCAAGTTTTTTTTCTATCGCTTCATTGATTATTTCATCTTCGTTTTCTTTAAGGTTTTTCTTATATGAAGCAAGATCTTTTTGTGCCTGTTTTTTCTTTTTTATGTCTAATTCAAGTTCACTTTTTAAAATGTTAATCTCTTCGAGTTTCTGATTGTAGATATTAATTTTATTCTCAAGTTCAAGCAAACTATTTCTATTTTGTCTTTCATTTAACTCGGCGATGAATTGATTTGCAGTTTCAATTAGTTTATCGTTGAGGCCGAGTTTTTTGGCAATGCTAATGCCATAGCTTTTTCCGATTCTACCAGAGATATATTGATAGGTTGGTTCAATTTTGTCTTCATCGAAAAGCATTGTACCAGTATTTATATTTTTAGATAATAAAGCGTAATCTTTTAATTCATCGTAGTGAGAAGAAATTATCATGTAGGTATTATATTCTTCAGCAAGTTTAAAGAAACTAACTCCAATACTTGAGCCTTCAATTGGAGAAGTACCCTGTCCTATTTCATCAATTATTACGATGCTATTGCTATCGATATTATCTGAAACTTCTTTTAGTTTTACTATATGAGAAGAAAAAGTAGATAGATTATCTAAAACAGATTGATTGTCGCCTAAGACAAAATAAAGTTTGTTAAAGTAGGGAAGAAGGCATGAATTAGAGCATGGGACGAATAGACCAGCCTGATTTAATAAAACAGATAACGCTATGCTTTTAAGCAAAACAGTTTTTCCACCGGCATTAGGACCAGAAATCAATAATGATTTTTTATTATCGTTGCCGATAGAAATATTGTTTCTAACAATTTTTGCGCTCTCAATCAGTGGGTGGCCTAACCCTTTTAATTCAATATGGTCACCTTTTTTTGCTAAAACACCATCAATTTCATTTCCGAATTTAATCGAAGCTAAAAGTCTATCTATTAAAAGACAAAGTGAATAATCCTTTTCTATAATTACAAGGTCATTAGCCAAGGCATTTGAAAGTTCTTTGATTATTCTGATTATTTCTTCAGTTATCTTGCTTCCTATTTCAGTTAAATCATTATAGATATTAATTACTTCAGTGGGGACGATATAAGAAGTAAGACCGGTTTGTGAAGAATATACTTCTATTCCTGGAACTTTGTTTTTATTAGAACTAACGACGGGTAGAGCACAATAGCCATTTTTCATTGCTATAGTATCTTCGGCAAGTAGTGATTTATACTTTGCTTGTGATTTTTTTATAGTATGTTCGATAGAATGAAATAAAACATCCTCTTTTCTTCTAAGTTCTTTAAGAGTATATGAAGCATTGCTTGAAATCTCATTTTCATCACAAATAGCAGTTGACAATTTGTTTTCAAGATTGGTTAAACGAGTTAAATCAAGAAACAATTCTTTCATTTCAAATGAAGTTGCTTCCTTCAATTTATCATAATAATTATTAAGTGATTTTAAGAATTGAAGCACATCGAATAGTTCTTTTATTGAAAGACTAGAGTTAATTTTAAGCTTTTTAAAAATATCGGTTAATGATTTAATTGTAGAAGAAGAAATATCTAATCCGCTATCAATATCTTTTTGCAAGTCTTCTAGTCTTTTTTTATTTAATTCAAGTTTGAATTCATCGGTCTCAAAAGGAAGAGAAGATAAATAATTATCTTCATATGATACTTGTTGATTATAAATAGTCAGGATTTCTTTGATATCTAAATTGTCCATATAGTATAGTTTAACAAAAATAATTAAAAAATAATACAAAAGTAATTTTTTATACCTAAAAAAACAATAAGAAAAATAAAAAATGCGCTACTAACAAGTAGCGCAAGATAATACTTTTATGGCGGGAGAAGAATGAATCGAACACTCAATAATGGTTTTGGAGACCACTGTTATACCACTTAACTATTCTCCCAATGTGAAATCATAATAATCTCAACACTTTGCTAACTAAGGACATGTCAACTTTGCCAGCATAATTTTCCTTAAAGAAAGCCATAACTACTTTAATAGATTTGTCTTCTAAAGTCAAGATTATGTTTTTTATCTCTTCCTCACTCATCATTTTTGGGAGGTAGTTTTTAATTGCTTCCATTTGCTTTTTTATTCCGTCAACTCTAGAAGCATTTCCACCCTTTTCATACATATTTTTTTCTTCTTCAAGTTCTTTTAATGATTTCTGTATTATTGAGATAACTTCATTATCTGTCATAGTCTTGTTTTGAGCGCGATACTCAACTTCCATTACCATATATTTGTTGATAATAACGGACAATATCGCTCTGACATCTGTATCATGATTTTTTAAAGCAATCATATTTTGCTTTTTAATTTCTTCTATTATCATTTTTTTCTCCTTAATCTTTTTTGTTATTTGACATTGTAGCAATTTCCGCTAGTCCTCTTATTACTGACTCAAGTGGAAAAGGTGTTAGATGTACTGGAATGTGCAATCTTTCTTTTAGGTATTCCCTTAAACCTTTTAACAATGAACCACCGCCAGATAGAATTAATCCATTTGTTGAAATATCGGTTGATAATTCTGGCGGAGTTTCTTCTAGTGTCTCAATTATTAATTCGACTAGAGAATCTGCAAGAGGAATCAAGCAGTTATATATATCGCTAGATGATATAATTACTGAATGTGGCAATCCTGTTAATAAGTCTCGACCACTTACTTCTAATAAAGAGTTGTTGCTTGGCTCAGTAACAGATCCTATCTTCATTTTAATATATTCAGCAGTTTTATCTCCTATTAATAACTTATATTTTGTTCTTAAATATTTTCTTATTGCCGAGGAAAAGGCGTTTCCAGCAACATGATGGGCTTTGGTTTTAACTATCTCTCCGAGTGCAATAATAGCGACATCAGTTGTTCCACCACCGATATCCATTATTAATGACCCTTGTGGAGAATAGATATCGATTCCTGAACCAATAGCAGCCATTCTCGCTTCTGATTCAATTATTATTTTTTTAGCTCCAAGTCCAACGGCTAAATCAACTAAAGCATGTTGCTCAACAGGAGTTACATCGCTCGGTGTCGCAAGATAAAAACAAGCGTTTTTTAATGCCTTTCCTAAATGAAGGTTCTTAATAGCTTGTTTTAAAAACATAATTACTGCATCTAAATCGGCAATAACTCCATCGTGTAAAGGAAATACGATATCAACATTATATGGTGTCTTTCCAGCCATTTTTCCTGCGAGATATCCTATTTCTAATACTGTTTTTGTCTTTCTATCAATTGTTAATACTGTTGGTTCATTAAAGACGACTGAAGAAGATATATCAGTCCAAATAAGAGTGTTAGCAGTCCCTAAATCAATGCATATATTGTGACGTTTCATATCTTTCTCCTTTCGTATGTAAAGTATTATAACATATAAGCGAGCAAATTATAAATCGTTTTGATGATGTGCCTCGTATTTTTTTCTTAATTCAGTTTCCAAAATCTTTTTTCTCATACGAATGGTATTAGGTGTAACCTCGACTAATTCATCATCATTGATATAATCGAGACATTCTTCTAAACTCATTTTACGTGGTGATTTTAATACGACAGTTTGATCCTTGTTTGATGATCTTTGGTTGGTTAAGTTTTTAGCTCTAACGACATTTACAGCCAGGTCTTTCTCATATTTATTCTCACCCACAATCATTCCTTCATAGACATCAGTTCCAGGTGTTATAAACATAGTACCTCTTTCTTCAGTGGATTTTAATGCGTAAGCTGTAGCGCTGCCTGTATCAGTAGCAACTAAAACTCCCACGCTTCTTTGACCAATAGATGAATGTACAAGTGGACGGTATTCTTTAAATGAATGGTTAATTATTCCATAACCAGATGTCATAATCATAAAACTTGTCATGAATGAGATCAATCCACGGCTTGGAATCACATAGTTCAATCTAGTGAGATTATTTTCGCTATTCATATTTATCAATTCAGCACCACGCTTTCCAACGAGGTCCATAACATTTCCAACATACTTATCAGGAACATCAATTTGTAAATCTTCAAAAGGTTCACATTTTTGACCATCAATTTCTTTTAGAATAACTTCAGGTCTAGAAACATTAAGTTCAAATCCTTCACGTCTCATTGTTTCAATAAGAACGGATAAGTGTAATTCGCCTCTACCAGTAACAATAAAACTTTCTGGAGCAGGCTGGGTGAATTTTAAAGAAACATCTCTTCTTGTTTCCTTCAATAATCTCTCATAAATCTTTTGTGCAGTGAGAAGTTTTCCATCTTTGCCTGAAAAAGGAGAGTGGTTGGTAGAAAAGGTCATTTGCATTGTTGGTTCATCAATTCTTAATTTAGGTAATGCTTCTAAACTATTTGTTGCGCAAACAGTTTCACCAACATTTATATCAGCCAAACCAGCAATAGCTATAATATCACCAGCTTCTGCTTCTTCAATTTCGATTCTATCAAGACCTAAAAACCCGTATAGTTTTTGTACTTTAAAGTTAACCTTGCTTCCATCATTGCGCAAGCAAGTGACAGAATCATTAATATGAATCCTACCTCTTTCGATTCTTCCTATACCGATTTTTCCGACATAATCATTATAGTCGAGAAGAGAAGGCTGGAATTGAAATGGTAGATTGACGTCTGTTTTTGGTGCAGGAATTTCTGAGATAATAGCCTCAAACAAAGAATCCATTCCTTCCTTTTGTGTTTCAAGATCACTAGAATCACTAGAAGTTCCTCTTAAGGCAGAAACGAAGATTGTTTTATAATCAAGCAAAGAATCATCTGCGCCGAGCTCAATAAAGAGTTCAAGAACTTCCTCTAAAGTCTTTTCTATATTAGCATTTGGTCGATCAATCTTGTTTATAACAACTATTGGTTTTAAATGATATTCAAGTGCCTTTTTTAAGACAAATCTTGTTTGTGGCATTGTACCTTCAAATGCATCGACAACAAGGCAGACACCATCAACCATATTCATAATTCTTTCAACTTCACCAGCAAAGTCTGCATGTCCTGGAGTATCGAGAATATTGATTCTGTAGTCTTTATAATTGATAGCAGTAGTCTTGGCTAAAATCGTAATACCTCTTTCACGCTCAAGCTCATTACTATCCATAACGCGTGTTTCAATCGTTTTGTTTTCTCTGAATGTTCCAGAATATTTTAAAAGTTGATCAACTAAGGTTGTTTTACCATGATCAACATGGGCGATAATTGCAATATTTCTTATATTCTTCATTTTACTACCTCTTCTTTTAATCTAATTAATTTTTACAACTAGTAAATAATATCACATCTAAAAATAGATTGTATATAAAAATTTCATTTTTATACTAATTTTTGCATATTCTGGACTTTTCTAATTACTAATAGTTTTATTTTATAGCTCGCCTCCACCTCCTATTCCACCCCCGAGGACGTGACCCCCGGGAACGGCCGAGGGGGTGGAATAGGAGGTGGGGCGCCGCTACGATATGACTACACAGCTCCTGGATATTGTGCACTTTCACCATGGAATGATGCAACCTTTGCATATAGCATTTTGCAACTT
>CAOSOP010000011.1 GCA_948525355.1 uncultured Bacilli bacterium
TTCCTCTTCCTGTGAATTCGTATCTAATTGGCGCACCCCCACTTCCTATTCCGCCACCTTCGCTCGTCCCTGACGGGTCTCGCTCGGTGGTGTAGGCAGTGGTTAGGGTGAGTAAACGCTTATTTTCCGCTAGTTTTTATATATTTTAATAATAAATGTTGCTAAAATAAAATTATATGGTAAAATAAAAGTGGTAAATATTTTAATGTATATAATTACATATATTTATTAATAAAGGAGGATATATTACTATGTCTACATTGATCAGAAAGAAAAAAGGTAATCTAGTATTAGCAATCTTAATGTTTTTAATAGCACTAAGTAGTTTTATAGCTGGAATGTTCATCGGACCGATAAGCATGGAAATTCTTGGAGTTAAAATTGAAGCAACAATGGGTCAATTAGCACTCGGTCAGGCTTTTGGTTTTGATACCTGGGATACATTCGTAAAAACATTTTCTATTGAAAATATAAACTGGTTCTATCTAATCTCTTGGATTGCTCCAGTTATAACTTCATTATTAGCTCTTATTTTAAGAAGATATCGTCTAGTCAACCTTTTGAATTTTGTTTTCTTTGGATTAGCAACTGCAACATTTATTTTCGGATTATTCCCATCAGATAACTTCATCGAGTCTTTAAAGAATACAATAGCTTCATCATATATTGCAATCATCGGTATTCAATTTGTTGGATCTATTCTTGCATTTGTTAACACTGAACTCTGCAGATAATAAATCATTAAAGCGGTAGAAATACCGCTTTTTTATTTATAGCAAATTAATTAATAATCATATTTCTTGATTATAATATTATTAGATATATAATATTTATTGTTAGTTTTAAACAAAGCGAGGATTACAATATGGACACAGAAATTATCGAACAAATAAACGAAGTACTAAAAAAAATAAGACCATTCCTTAAGCGTGATGGTGGTGATGTTGAATTCAAAAGTTACGATGAAGAATCGCATACTGTTTATATTACACTTACTGGTGCCTGTATTGGATGCACTATGATTGATGATACATTGCACTTAGGAATTGAAGCAATAATGATTGAAGAGGTTCCTGGAGTTCTTGCTGTCAAACTTGCTGAATAATTTAAATGTTGCATTAAAAAACGAAGATACTGTTAATTTATCTTCGTTTTTTGTTTACATTGCTGTGCTCTTTTTTGGAATATAAAGCTTATCGCTATAACTCTTCTCAATTTTTAAAAGTTCAATTTTTTTATTAATTCCTCCAGCATAGCCAGTCAAATTTCCATTACTTCCAATAACTCTATGACATGGAACAATGATAGATATTTCATTACGTCCTACAGCACCGCCAACAGCTTGAGCAGACATTCTTTTTATTCCCCTTCGTTTAGCTAAAATGTGTGCTATATCACCGTAAGTCATTGTTTTTCCATAAGGAATCGTGCAAAGAATTTGCCACACTTCATTTTGAAAGTCAGTTCCTTTAAAGTGAAGTGGTATTTTAATATCAGGTTCTTCTCCACTAAAATACATGTCCAGCCATCTTTTGGCACCCTTTATTATATCTATTTCCTTCTCTTCAGTTTCTTCATCTAAATATAAATCAAAATATTCTTGACCTACAAGCCATACGCCAGTTAGTCCTTCATCATCAGCTGATATTAAAACCTCTCCTAATGGAGAGTTATACTTGCTTGTATACTGCATTTAAACACCTCTTTATTTTCTATAATTTATTTTACACTACTTTCATACTTCTCTCTATATTTTTGATTTATACATTTATGATAAATAAATCTTTTAAATTAAAAAGAGCAGCAGTGAATGACTATAATTCTTTTGCCGCTCTTTTTTCATATACTTTCTTTAATTCATCTTAAAAAGGGTAATTTTTAATATCTATGCTCTTTAATTCTTTAAACTGTTCGCTTAACATATCTCTAGCATAAATATTCTTAGGACCGATAACTTTTCCGCCAGTAGGATCATATAACGCTCTATAGTTTGGATTAGTAGTAAGATAATCTACTGTTACAACATTATAGGATTCATTCAAGGAAAAACTTGTGCCATCAACAAGTTTGTTAGTTGTGAAATCAACTCCATAATAGAAATGATTTTGAATAGCCGACTGCAAAACACTTCCTTTGACAGTGACATAGCGTATTTCATTTTCAAAAGGTGCCATCTGATATACATCGTTATATGTCATTTTACATACCTTAGTATCACATCTAAAGTCAGCTCTAAGACCACCTTTATTATAAACACCTATGATGTTTTTAAGACCATACTTTTTAGCATAATCATACATTGATTCTGTAACTAATCTGCTTAAGCTTCCAGCACCAACACCATTATCATATCTAGTAAAGCTTCCGTTAGTTGTTAATACTTCTTCATTTAAAACTACATCCACTTTAGAGTGCCAGGCGTTTAATAATGATTGCATATCACTAGAAAGTTTTGTATTAGAGATTTCACTTTGTGAGAATTCTCTTACATCATAGCTATATACCATATTTGTTTCATCAAACACAAGTTTAGTATAGGCCTGACTATTAGCACGAGCTTCAAGAACAGGTTTTCCATTAACTGTATCAATTATCTTCGCGTGCGTATGTCCAAGAAGAGCTGCACTAATATCTGAGCTTTCCATTATTTCTGTAACATTTGTCGTAAGTCCTTGATGTGTTAAAAACAACACGATATCTGCGCCAGCATTCTTCAATTCTTTAGCATAATTAATTGTTAACTCCTTATCATCAACAATATTATAATCAAGCAGTTTGTTATACATGATAGATGAATCAATTCCATATTCAATAGAACCAACTATTCCAACCTTATAACCACCACGCTCAATCATTGTATATGGCTTAACATCATCGATAAGCTTTCCTGTTTCTTTATAATAAATATTATTGGCTAAAACGTCGAAATCTGCTTTTTCTTTAAGAATGCCAAGCATTTTATCAAGACCCCAGTCAAATTCATGGTTTCCTATTGCCATTGCATCAAACGGAAATGAATTCATTACACTGAGCATTGCTGCACCTTCAGTTAGATTAGATAAGCCTGTACCCTGAAACATATCACCTGCTGAAAGAATGATGCTATAATCAGGATCATAATCACTATCAGCACAGACAAATTCTCTGATTTTGGAAAGTCCTGCTTGATAATCTAATGGGCTCTCTTCAATTACACCATGAGTATCATTAACCGAATAAACGACAAGTTTTTTTGCTCGATCATTTTTTCCTGTTCTTTTTTTACATGGAGAAACACTATCAACACTTCCACCACCTATACTTGTATCAGGCGTAGATGGAGATGAATTATTTGGTGATGAATTTGGTGATGTTGAATTATTTATATTGCAGCTCGAAACAACGAACAAGGAAGAAAAAAGAACTGCACAAAGTTTAATCATTTTTTTCATATATAACCTCTATTTTAAAAAAGCCGTGTCGCCACGGCTTTTCTATTAACCTTTAGTACCTGATCTACTAACGCCTGCAATGATTTGTTTTCTTAATAATAAGTAAACAATGAACATTGGCAAGATTGTAATAACAGATGCAGCCATAATATAGTTAGGTGCGCTATAAACATCAGTAGCAGATGCAGCAGCTGTATAATCGTAAAGACCAACTGATAAGACTTGAATTGTTGGATCTGTGACGATTAAGCTTGGCCACAAGAATGAGTTCCATGATGCAATAGCATTTAAGACTGAAACTGTTGCTAAAGTATTGGTAGACATTGGAACCATAACTCTCCACAAGAACTTCCAGTCACCACATCCATCAACTCGAGCTGCTTTATAAAGTGAGTCTGGAATTGATGTAAACAGTTGAACAAGAAGGAAGATGTAGAAGACCGATGAAATAAATGGTGCGATGATACCTGCATATGAGTTCTGCCAACCTAACTTATTCATTGTGACTAAGTTTTGAATGGTCAAGATTTCACCAGGAAGCATCATTGTAATTAATAATGCGCCAAATATCTTGCTACGTCCAACGAATTTTAACTTTGCAATTGCATATGCTGCAAGTATTGTTGTTAAGACTGTTAAGACAGTATTAATAACAACGGTGATGATGGTATTGGTAAACCACATACCTAAGTTCAATGCTTTATTACCTTGAGTGATAATAGGAGCTGGTTGATTAACATAATCATTACCATTGAACTTAATGATTTGTAAATTCCATGCATGGAGGAAGTTTTCAAACTGCCAGTCAACACCGAAGTAAACAGGCATACCAGCCTGTAACTTTTGTGCTGGGTTTAAAGCAGTTGCAAGCATCCAGTAGAATGGGAATATCGTAATAAGAGCTCCAAAAGTCAAGAGCAAATAGATAATGACTTTAGAGAATATCTGCATCATAACCTGTGATACAACTTTATCATCAGATTTATTGAATACTGATAATGTATCTTTGATGCGATATTTAAGTGGCTTTTTGATTCTATCAGCACGCTGTCTCTTACTGAAAATGATTTGCTGTGCCATTAGTTACCACCTCCTTGACGTGCAACCTTAGTCGCACTTGCTGTAGTTTTCTTTCCTTTAACCTTCTTAGCTTGAATTGGAGCATTCTTAGCTTTCTTACGATTCTTTAAGAACATTCTAATTCCGGTGAAGGAAATGATAATCATAAACAACAAGACACCAACCGCCGAGGCTTTATCGTACGCCGTCTTTGTTCCATCGATGTATTTAAACATGTAGAAGACGATTGTTTCAAATTTCGGGTCATTTAAGAACAGTGACTTTGTTGAAGTATAGGTCTTAAACGCACCAATCATCGAAGTTGTTGTGATGAATAACATAATCGGAGCGAGTAATGGGAGTGTAATCTTTCTAAATGTTCTAAGTCTTGTCGAGCCATCGAGCTGAGCAGCTTGATAGACTTGTTTATCAATACCTTGTAATCCTGTTAAGAAGATAACAATCTTGAAGGCAAGACCATCCCAAATTGAATAGACAACAAATCCTATTAATTGTGGATAGGCTTGATATGCCCATTTTGAAACTCCGAAGAACTCAGTTCCATTACTTAATCCAAGGTATTCATATGAACCAACGATGAACATTGGGTCAGGTGATGCCAACCAGTTAGTGCTGGAATTGAATATCAAGTTCAAGACGCCGTTTTCACCAAGGATCAAGCGCCAAACTGATGTAACAGCTGTCATAGCTGTAACATATGGTAAGAAGTAAATCGTTTGATATAAGCCTTGGAGTTTTTTAATTGAATTCATCAAGACCGCAATGACAACTGATATACCAGTTGAAATTGGAACTGTAATCAAGACGATAACAACTGTAGTAATAAGTGAATGGTAGAAAGCAGGATCTTGAACCGTGGAAATGAACCAATCGAATGTAAGATTGTTTTCACGGAACTTGCTGTCTGTGAACACTCGAGAAACGAATGTTAAGAATGACCATTCGGTGAAGATAAAGTCTGTATTAAATCTAACAAATCCCATCAAAATAGCATTTATCATTGGATAGAATGTAAATACTAACATTGGAAGGATTGCAGGAGTTAAATACAAGAATCCTTTGATATTAGCTGCTAATTCATTAGATCCATCATCTGATTTTCTAAAGATAAATCTTGATAATAAACCAACAACACAGTCTAAGTAAACATAAACATAAATAACCAAGCATACTGCTGCAGGAATCATAATAGCTTTCCAGAAGTCATCTTTGCCAATTGTACAAAGAAGTGGAATAGATATTGCGATGATTCCTTCAATAATAGCTGTTACTATAGGATATCTACGAGAAATATTAATCAGTTTTCTATATAAGTTATTAATTCCAAACGATGTTTGAATAAATCCGAATATACAAACTGCTAAACATGATAAGAAAGGTATCTTCTGTTTTTCAAAGAAAGAAATTGAATAATAAAGACCACTTTCTGTGTCATAAACATAAGGATCGAACATCAGTCCTAAAACTAGACAACAAATGCCAAATAGCGCTCCCCATATATAGAAGTTGAAGAAGCGATGTTTCTTACGTGTCCATATAGTCCAGTCTGTCCAGAATTCACCTAGACGGCTAAGGAAGACTAGTGGGTTAGCATTTTCTTTCCAGAAACGACCAAATGCACGAACTTTTCTTGTAAAGTTTGGAACGAAAGCTCCAAAGTTTGTATAGGTCTTAAAGCATTTAATTGCTGCATACTTAAATGACCTAGCCGTTTTAACTATGTAATTCTTTAAATTACGAAAGAAGTAACGGTCCTGAGTTCTTGATCTTGGAGCTATTTCTTCAACTGGTAATGAATACTCGTTTCCAGTAGTTTGCTCGGCTCCAAATATTAGCATTTGACCATCATCATTCATTTATAATTACCTCTGTTTCTCCATCGAAAACGTGAAGTGAACGATGACGGATTGCGATCAATACTTCATCTCCAGCCTTGATATCACCTTCGGAAATAACAATAGCTCTAACAGGTACACCACCCAAATTGAAGTGAAGTGTTGTATCTCTTCCCAAGATTTCGCAATAATCAATTTTGACTTTGAATGCACGTTTCTTATCTTCTTCGGTTTCAACAATCTTGAATCCTTCAGGACGAATACCGATATAAGCCTTTTCACAATCGCGAATCTTCTTTTCGGCAATTACCTGATCACCAACATAGACCTTTCCACCTTTAACACTACCTTCGACAACGTTGATTGGTGGATTACCTAAGAACTTAGCAACGAATAAGTTTGCTGGATGGTTATACATATCTTGTGGTGAATCAGATTGTTGTAAAACACCATCTTTCATAACAATCAAACGGTCAGAAATCGACATAGCCTCTTCCTGGTCGTGTGTAACAAAGATGGTTGTAACCTTTGTAGCTTGTTGAATACGTCTAATTTCTTCACGCATTTCAATACGTAAACGAGCATCAAGGTTTGATAAAGGCTCATCTAATAAAAGAATTGTTGGATTCTTAACAAGTGCACGAGCGATTGCAACACGTTGTTGCTGACCACCTGATAATTGTGCAGGTGTTCTCTTCAAGAGACCATCAATCTTACAAAGTTGAGCAGCCTTTAAAGCTCTCTTACGTGCTTCATCTTTTGGAACACGTCTATTCTCTAGTGGGAATAAAATATTTTGTTCGACTGTCATATGAGCATAAAGAGCATAGTTTTGGAAAACTAAGCCAATACCACGCTTTTCTGGTGGTAAACCGGAAACATCCTGCTCATTGAATAAGATTTTTCCGCTTGTAGGCTTATATAAACCAGCGAGGGCGAATAATGTCGTCGATTTACCACATCCTGATGGACCTAATAAACAGACCAATTCTCCTTCGGGAATATCTAAGTCTAATTGGTTGACGGCCACAACTTCTTTAAAAGCTACCGTCATTTTGTCAAAGCGAATTTTCATAAATCCTCCGTAACCTTTTAAGACTAATATGAGTTTATCATAAATGTAAGCGTTTTAAAAGGTTTTTTATTAATTTTTTTTATTTACTTTATTTTTAAAAAAGGTGTGAGTTTTTGCTCACACCTTTAAAACTAGTAATTTAGATTAAGCTGTAGCTTTAGTAATAGTAACACCTTTGATGTAAAGTGTTGTTCCAGTGGCTGTTTTGACCTTAACTTCAATGTCTACAATATTATTTGTAACACCTTCATCGAGAGTTATAGTGGTTGTAACTTTACGGAATTTTCCAACATTTTCAGCATCATATGTATTGACATCAACGCTCTTTACGACTGAACCAGTATTATCTAAAGCAGTGATTGTGACTTCGTGTGCACGATTACCATCTTTATAATGAGCAACAGCTAAGTCTAATTCAACATTTACAGAAGTACCGAAATTATATTTTCCATCTGTACCGACACCGCCATTTACATAAGCTAATTTCATTGAATCAGCGAAGTCACCACTTCCCCAAGATGGGTTTGGGTATTTAGCATCATTAGTGATATATTTGATACCAGAAGGCACTTTGTTTCCAGTAAACAAGATTGCCATAGAGGTTTCTTCCTTGACAATATGTTTGACAGAAATTGTGATCTTCTCTTCTTTATACTTGGTCTTATCAGATAATGCCCATGCATCAGCTTCGGTTGCACAATCAGTTGAGGCACAAACACGACGTGTTAAGATAATTGTACCACTTTGATTTTCTGTTGGAGCAGCTGCAAGAGGTTTAATTGTAAGAGTCTTGGCTAAGCCATCATCTTCGATTGTAAACCAATCGGTAGTTGCTGCACCACCACCAACTTCTGCCTTGTGGTAAATTGACATTCCACTGATGACTTTTCTTCTAAGGGTTAACTTAGATTCAGTTGGAGTTCCACTGATATAATCAAATGTAACTTCTTTGTTTAATTCAGCCATACTACCTTGTAAATCGGCAATAGCTAATTTTTGTTCTGCTGTTAATCCAGAAGCATCAACTTGTTGGACACCTGTGAATTTATCTTCAGAACTATGTGAAGTGACATGAAGTTGAACAGTTCCTTTATAGGAAGTAACTGCTCCATATAAATCAAATACATTACCTGGAGTATAGACACCCGGAGCTTCGTTATGGAAACGATAGATACCAAGTTTGGTAGCATTCTCTTTGCCTATTTCTTCAAGTGGTGTGAAATATGTAAGTCCATCTGCACTAAATGAACCGACAGAAACCATATTGCTTAAGTGAACTAATGTTTTAGCCTTATCAAGGTTAAGGGTACCATTTGCATCTGTTACTAAATCAGCAACAGTGACATCTTTATAATAAGATTGAATTGTTGAATAATCTCCACTTGTTGGAGCTGCTTCAAGTAATTCATATGTCCATCCTGAACCAATTTGAGGATAGCCATTGTATGCGGTTAATGTACCAGTGATTTTAACTTTTGCACCAACCTTAAGGTCAGCTTTTAAGTTAGTTTGGGTTTTGTCAGCTGTGTGAACGAAAAGAATATCACCTGCATCATCTCTAATATAACCTGAACGATCATTTTCATAATATGTCCATTCACCACCGGAAATATATGTACCAGTGACAGTTACATTAGTATTTGCACCTTCTTTAAGATCTAAAGTGTATTTTCCATCGACATATTCACCTGGCTTACCGACAAATGTGTCTGCTATGATTTCAGCAATTGTCTTTTCTGTAGGTGTGACAGGTGTTGTTGCTGGTTTGTCGCCATTACAACTAACTAAACCACCAAGTGTTACTACTGATAAAAGTAGTGCTGGGATAATTGACTTTTTCATTGAATTAAATTCTCCTTTCATTAAAAGCCTGTGTATTTTTGAAGATTACTCTTCTGGAATTGGATATTGTGGCCCAACTTCTTGGAATTTGTATTGATATTCCTTGTTCTTTATACAAACATTGGTCTCTACTGGATTGTTGCCACAATCGGGTTTATAAGCCCAGTTTGGATCTTTCCTTTGACCTCTTAAGATATTATCACCAAATTCTTCAGCGTATCCATTTTTTGGAACACGATACCAGTTTGCTTGGAATATTTCATCGCTATACATTTCTTGTGAGGCATTGCTTTGTCCATATGTTGCCAAGCCTATTTCAGCAAGAGCCATATTGAGAAGTATGCCGTCAACCCATATATAAGCGACAACACGATTATAAGTTGATTCAACACCAGTTGCGCCAGCTTCTAAGATGATTTTTTTACCTTCATCAACTGCTTTTTGAAGTGTCATCTCAGTATATTGAGAAGCAGCCATTCCCCAAGGTTCGGTACCTTTTTCAGGGTGGTGTGTTTCGGGTGTATCAACATTATAGAATCTTAATGCTTGATTGATATAATTGCCATCAAATAAGATATTAGCAGTAAAAGTATCCCCATCAGTATAATGATCGATGTGATGAACTTCAGTAATCAAATCTTTTTTAAAATCAGCTTTTCTTCCAAGTGCTTTTTCCTTGTCAGCTAACTTCTTTTCGATGTCAATCTTCTTTGAAAACTCATTTGTATACGGAGTTAAGACATCGACAATATCATTGTCCTTTTTTTTATCATCACATGATGTTAGTGTCAGCCCAAATAAGGCTGGCACTAACATGATTAGGGAAAGAAGACCCTTTTTCTTCATATACTATTGAATTCCTAATGTCTTCTTACACTCTTCAAGATAAGCGGTAATTGTTGAACGCATATCTGAAGCAGATGCGGTAAGACCTTCCTTCATCTTATTTTCAGCATCACTTCTGATACTTCCGGAGTTTTTGAATGGCGGATCGGTGAAGGTTGCACCAGTTTGTGCAATTGTATTAGCTATTTTCATAGCCTTTCTTTCTGGTAAATCAGTTGCAAGGAATTGCTTATATTCTTCAGACTCGATGACTGACTTACGTGTTGGCAAATATGTTGTATTTGTTGCAAAGTGTAAGTTAGCTTCGTGTCCAGTAATAAACTTGACATATTCCCAAGCAGCAATTGTCTTATTGATAGTCTTCTTGTCTTCCTCTTTTGTACTTGTAATATCAATTGTTGAACCTCTCTTGTTTAACATTGTGATATTTGTACCTTGTTGGATAACTTTTGGATTATCAAGGCTTGCTTGTGGGATTGGTGCAACACCGGTTTCAAATAAACCACCGAAGTTCAAGGCAGCACCTGCGATAGAACCAACTGATAAGAACAAATATTCATTTGTAAATGGTGTTGTTGCATATTTCAAAGTACCATCACCTATGACTGTAGGAATTGTTACAATACCTGAATCGTATAGTCTTTCAAAGTTAGCATATTGATTAAGAGCAGATTCACTTGCAAAGTTCAATTGTGGTTTGGCATTTTGGTCAAGAGAAACGTAACTATTAACTTGGTTAGCTAAAGTAACGAATAAGTTAGAAGAAGAGTCCCAGCTTAATGCGATATTTCCTCTTGTCTTGACTTGGTTATAAATCTTATCGGCATCAGACTTGTTTGAAAGTGTAACTTCGTTATACTTTTTCGCACCTAATGCTTCGGTATAAGCAAAGACATTATACTTTTGGCTGGTAATAGCTTGGATAATCTTACCAATTTGCTCAACATCTGACCAAGTCCACCAAGTTGATTGATCTGATGAATCGATGTCGGCTGGATTTTTAAGTCCCCATTCAACTGGAGTCTTATATTCCATAATGTTTTGTTCATTAAGCATACCAATATGACCACCAAGAGGTCCTCTATTGTACTTATTATCCGCTTCTTCATTTCCTGTACTGTGGATTTGATCGGCTAATGTGTCACCTAAATCAGGAAGGATTTTGCTAAGCGTTTGACCAGCTTTGTTCTTTGCTGTTCTTCCTGTCCAGTAATCAAAGAATGTTTTGTTATAATACATAACTTCTGTTGATTTGTTTAATGGTAAGGAATATGTTTTACCATTTCCTTCACCCATATCTTCAGCCTTAAAACGATAGTTTTGAGATTCTTCACGATAACTTGGTAAGATATCTTCCCAAGAATCATTACCTGTCTTAGGCATTGCAATAGTTTCATCAGCAGAATTGATGTATTGATCCATATCAATAACGATATTAGATTCTTGATATGTTGCAACATGATCTGGATAGGTTGTTGCAATGTCTGGTAAACCAGTTCCTGCTTGAATAGCAGTTGTAATATTCTTAAAGATTGTGTCGTAGTCATTTTGCGCCGACATTTCAACACAGATCTTTCCTTTGTTAGCCTCGTTAAACTTAGTTGTTAAGTCACCAATAGCTTTTTGGTTAACATTTTTAAAGGCGTGCCAGAAATTAATAACAATAGTACTTTTTCCAACACCTTTACAAGAAGTATCATTAGACTGACTACCTGTATCGTCTTTTGGGCCACAAGAAGCCATCGAAGGTAGACATAGAACCGCTAATGCACTTAAGGCTAAAAGCTTTTTTTTCATTTTCACTCTCCTATAAATCGACAAGTCATTGCTTGTCAATGTAATTATACTAAATAAAATTTCGGCTAGCAAGTAAAATTGTTTAAGCGCTTCCATTTTTTTATTACATTCATATGTTATGCGTAAAAACATATATTTATTATGAGGAAAAACAATGAAAATACATATAGGAAAAGCTGACGAAACACTTGAACAAATTGCAAACGAAAACAATGTTCCGTATGAAGTATTAATACAATATAACAAAGCCTATGTTCACCGCTTAAATCTTGAAGGCTGCACTATTGTCATTCCTTCTTCTGAGCTAGAAGAAACAAGAAACGAAAGTTCAAATGAAAAACCAGCTATATTAATAATAGATAACGAACAAAGGCTCGAACCACTTATCAATGCTGCTACTGAATACTCTTATCTCTTAAAAGAACTTATAATAACTAAATACAACAACCCAGATTATTCATTAGTCATTTTCAGCAGCATAAAAGAAAAAGAAGAAAACATAAAACATATATTAAGTAAAGAGAAAACAAGCAATCCATTAGCAATAAGTCAGGCACAAGAGTATAAAGATTTTGCTTCGACAATTTTACTTTTAATTGGAGCTATTAAAACTCACGGAATAGAAGAAGTTAAAAAGCAATTGCACCACATTAAAAACTGGCCAAATAAAGTTGTGATTTTATATAAAAACGATTTATCAAGAGATAATAAATTAAAAGGCATTCTTGAAAATATTGGAGAGAAATGGAGAGATTATGTCATTAAATACGGAGCACAAAAATACAAAGAGTGTGAGGATTTATTTAACGACATATTAAACAAATTAAAGGATTTCTCAATTAATATATTAAGCAAAGAGTAAACTCACTTTTTCATTTTAAAAAGAGTCAGATTTAAAATCATCGTCAAACACATAACTATAAGACATATGTATTGATAATCTTTTGGAATGAAAAAGAATACAGCTAGAGCTACTGCATCGATGATAAAAGAACGAATAATAACTCTTTTACCAGCCCTTTTTATTATCAATTCATCAAAGTCAGCGTTAAAAACATAGCAAAGGCCTAATAAGGCTGGAAGAAGATTAACGAAGAGAAGAACAACGAATCCTATTATCATCACTCCACCGATTTTAAACTTTCTACCATTTTAATCTTCTTAGCTTTTAGGTTTAATAAAAGCGACACTATAAAAGATGTACCAATTGCAATAACAAATGATAAAAGATAACTCAACCAACCAACATGATATAAAAATGTCAGTAATTCAGTTTTATTTACCATCATAACTAAAACCGTCATTGGGAATCCAAGTAGCAGACCAATAGCAGTTCCAATCAATGTATCAAACATTATTTCTTTAGTCAGCGTTCCATTTATCTCATTATAAGAGAGCCCCAAAACCTTCATCGTCGCAATATCTCTGCTCATTTTAGATACGTTCAACGAAGTAAGGTTATAAATAACAACGATACAAAGAAGAATCGCAAAGACTTTAACAACATTAGTCATGAGCTTAATCGATGCTAGGATTTCATTTGCTTCTTCTTTAATGTCACCCAAAGTTAAAACATCAACCAACTCTTCTTTCTCAGTTAATTCGTTTTTAAATTCATTTAAATCGACTTTATCCTTTAAATATATATACTGCGAATAGTTGATCTTCACATCTTCTTCATAATCATTTTCAAAATCAAAAACTCCATGAAGAACTGAAGATTTAAAAACATTCGCCACTTTTTTGCTTATTGTTTTTCCTGAGATAACTATTTTTACTTCATCGCCAACATCAACACCAATTTTTTTAGCGGTTGTCTGATCAATTGTAACTCCAGATTCACTCATCATAGGAGTGAAGTAATTCGTTTCTTTTTGAACTAAGAAAACATTTGTTGTCGCATAGTTTTCATTTGCTATGTTAATTGGATATGTATAAACTTTCTCGATACTCTCTATTTCCTGATATTTATCCTTTAAATATCCTATATCTTTTCCTCGATAAACCAATTCAATATTTTGATTCTTATCATAATCGACAGATACACAGTGATTTATTGTATCCATAATACCAAATCCACACACAAGAAGTGCTGAGCAACCCATTGTCCCAATCATAACCATCAATGATTTACCTTTATTCATCCTTATATTTCTTAGTGCCATTTTTGTCGATAAACCAACATGTTTTCCAAAAAAACTGTTGTGCTTACTAGCCTTTGTTTTTATGTGCTGTACCTTAGGTCTCAAAGTATCAACAGGCTTCTCTTTTACAATAAAATATGAAACACCAAAAGAACATAAGGCTGCAACAATACAAGTAGAAATAAGCATTAATATACTTCCAAGATTTAAAAAACTGATTCCAACAGTTGGAATATCCCATAATAAATCGTATTTAATATTTAAAACTCTTGGAATAATCAGTGGCCCGATAAAAAAACCTAGTATTCCACCAATAAAACAAAGCAAAGCACCGTAGACCATATAATGAACATAGATTCTATTCTTTTTAACACCCAAAGCCTTTAAACAACCGATCTGGCTCCTTTGTTTAATAATCATCTGTGATAGAGTTGTGATGATAACTAAAACCGAAACTAAAAAGAAAATAAGTGGAAAAACAAAAGTTAATTTCATAGATTGATCTACATCTTGTCGTAATGCTTGATAACTAGGCAATGAGTTTTTCTCCATCGCAATTACTAAATTATTATTATCCTTACTACTATAATAAGTTCTTATTTGTTCAAGCACTGTGTCAGCGTTATCACAACCAACAATGATTTGATTAAACATTCCATCGACAAAAGTAGATATATAAGGCTTAAATAAATCAGGTAGATCATCTAAAGCCTTAGATATACTTTCGACAAATAGAGATTTATTAACATAAACTAATGGAGAAGAAAACGAAGAATTTTGAACTCCTTCACAGTGATACATCGTACCTGTAATCTCAAAATTCAAGGTGATAGTATCCTTATTTAAACTTGGAACATTTACTACACCTTTTAAAGCATTAGGAACACTTAAAGATAAAACATCACCTATTTTATATTTAGAATCTTCGATAAACTTATTCATAACTAAAGCACCACTTTCACCACTAGTTAGAATAGGAATCGATAAACTTGGACTATCATCAGCAACAACGAGATTTATTGCATCGACATTAAGTGTGCTGTTAGCGTTGCTCGCTAACAAGCTGATTCTTCGTTCTGCCTTTACACCACTTAATGAAGATATATAAGCATAATCATTTTCATCATAACTAGTGGTGTTAACATATATTTCAGCCATGTTGCTCTCATGGTAAACTTTATCTTCTCTCGCGCTTAGATTTAACGCATTAGAAAATAATCCTGAAAACAAACAAATGGAAAGAAAAGATATAGCAATTATAGAAAACAACTGCTTCCATTCTTTCTTTAGTGTTCGCAAAAGTTCTTTAAAAAGAATAAACCCCGTTTTTCCTCTTACCATTTTACATCATCCAAATTTTCACGACGCTTAAAAGTCTGATTTTCGACAATTCTTCCATCAGCGATTCTTATAAGTCTAGTACCGATGTTGCTTAAGCTTGAATTGTGCGTAACAATTATAACAGTAGTGTTATACTTTTGTGATATTTCATATAGAGTCTTAATAATATTGACACCAGTCTTAGAATCTAATGCTCCAGTTGGCTCATCACACAAAAGAAGACCTGGCTTTTTTACCAAAGCTCTAGCAATTGCAACTCTTTGCTGTTCACCACCAGAAAGTTGAGATGGAAAATTATTAATTCTCTCACCTAAACCAACCGCATTTAATACTTCCTTGGTGTCTAAATGATCTTTTACTAAATTAGCCACAAAATCAACATTTTCATATGCTGTAAGATTAGCCATAAGATTATAAAACTGAAAAACAAATCCAATGTTTTCTCTTCTGAGCTTTTCAAGTTCCTTAGCTTTAGCTACACCATAATTTTTATTATCAATAAAATAATCACCACTTGAAGGTAAATCTAATCCACCCAATATATTTAATAAAGTTGATTTACCAGCGCCAGAAGCACCTAGAATAACAACGAATTCACCTTTTTCAACCGAAAAAGATACGTCCTTTAATACTTCAATTTTCTCACCATCAGTATCATACGATTTGCATAAATTTTTAACTTCAATATATTTCATAGTTATAAAATACCAAAAAATAAACCATTATTCAAACAGACCCAACAAAAAAATTATACACTTCTTTTGCAGTGTACAAGTTTTTATGGATATTCATTTCAATTCTAAAAACATAAAAGTTCTTTTGATAAATCTTGAATTTTAAACTGTCAATAGATTTGACGCAGTAAATGACGCAGTAAATGACGCAGTAAAATAGATTTATTTTAAAACACTAAATGAATTAAAAAATTAATTAATACTAAATTTTTTTATTCGCTTTGTCTATAACTCTACTTTTTTATATAGTAAAAATTTGCTTAAAAATAAGTTTACAAGATAGGCTAGTCATTGTAAAATAACGACGTATGAATATCACTTATTATAACTGCCATGTTCTAAAAGTTGAAGCAAACAAAATAGTAGTTTCTATTAGCGAAAAAAAAGAACTTGAAATCTTTTATGAAGATATAGCCTTCTTTGCTGATATTAATAGTTTTAAGGTTGGACAAGAACTTAACATCAAAAGAAAAGGTAAAGAGTTTCTTATTTATAAAGCTAATAGAAAAAGCACAGAAAAAGGTCAAAAACCTTTAGATGTGCGCGCTAGAAGAAAAAATGTAATGAAAAACCTCGACTTCAGCAAGTTAGAAAATGCTTTAAATGATCAAGTTGATAAAGAATTAAAAAGATTGAGAGAGGAGAAAAAATATGATAACCATTAAAACTTATGGACCAAAATTTGAATTAAAGGAAAAAGAAAGATATAGCACAATAGAAAAAATAATATCTGATAAATCTGGTCAAGGAAATGATTTCTTGGGTTGGCTTGATTACGCATCAAAATACTCAAAAGAAGATTTAAAAAAGATAAAAGATACAGCAAAATATATTAAAGAAAACTACGAAGCACTCGTAGTTGTTGGAATCGGTGGAAGCTACCTCGGTTCAAAGGCTGCGATTGATGCAATTAATGGACTATATCCAGAAAATCAATTCCCAATATACTTTTTAGGAAATAACTTATCATCTAACTATACACACCAAGTATTAGAAAAGATTTCTAATAAACACTTTGCTGTCAATGTCATTTCAAAATCTGGTACAACAACTGAACCAGCCATTGCATTTAGATTATTAAAAGAAATGATTACTACAAAATATGGTAAAGAAGAACTATCTAAAGCAATAATTGCATGTACCGATGAAAGAAAAGGCGCGTTAAGAAAAGAAGCTGATGAAATGGGATATGTCACATTCATCATTCCTGATGATGTTGGTGGTCGCTACTCTGTAATAACTCCAGTTGGATTACTTCCAATGGCTGTTGCAGGATTAGACATTGATGAATTCGTTCAAGGATTTATTGATGGTGAAAAAAATTATAGTGAAACATATTCAAAAAATACTGCTTATCAATATGGATCAAATCGCTACTCTTTATATAGTAAAGGATATAAAGTAGAAACATATATTTCCTACGAACCACACTTAGCTATGCTAAACGAATGGTTAAAACAATTATATGGAGAATCCGAAGGAAAAGATGGAAAAGGTCTTCTTCCAACATCGTTAGTTTGCACCACCGACCTTCACAGTATGGGACAATTCGTACAAGAAGGAAGCAAAGTATTATTTGAAACTATCATAAATATCGAAACACCAAAATACGATGTGACAATTAAAGAAAGTGACAATGACCTCGATGGATTAAACTACTTAGCTGGTAAAAAGTTATCATACATCAATGAGCAAGCTTTCCGCGGAACACTTGCGGCACACAGTGAAGTTGGAAATGTACCAGTCAATGTATTGACCATTAAAGAATTAACCGAAAGAAGTTTGGGAGAATTAATGTATTTCTTTATGAGAGCATGTGCCTTCTCTGCTTATCTACTTAATATTAATCCATTTAATCAACCAGGAGTTGAAGTTTACAAATCAAATATGTTTAAACTTCTCGGCAAACCTTCTAAAAAATAGTTATTAGACTTATCTGCGGATGATTAAATAAGCGTGTAAAAAACCTACTACCACCCAATCCACGGGATATGTAGGTTTTTTTATGCAATCCCTTTACATACTTAGGGAAAAATCCTTCACCTGTTGCATATAATCCTCTATTAGTAAAAGGAATTCCAATCACTCCACCATGTGCATGTCCACAAAGGATTAAATCAAAATTTGATTCATTATAAATAGGTGTATACTCAGCTCGATGACTCAACAAAATCTTATAAACCTTTTCATCACTTTCAAGTTCTTGAATTCTTTTACTAATCATTGATTCTATATTGACTTCATACGAATTAGGATCACGAAGTCCAGCTAGATAAATCCTTTTTCCTCGTACAGAAATAGTTTTTCCAATACCATCAAGACAAACAAATCCATATTCTTTCATTTTTTTGTTAAATACATTTAAAAAGGCATAATCAGAATACTCATGATTTCCATTAACATAAAAAACAGGAATACCTTCGAAACACCTTTTTAAGTATTCAATATATTTTAATGATTCATCTCTATTAGAAGTTATAACATCACCAGTAATTAAAATAATATCAGGCTTATTCTTTTTTATTTTAGAAGAAAAACTACTAAAAGGATTCTCAATAATTTTATTATGTAAATCAGATAAATGCATAACTTTTAAATCATCAACCAATCCATTACCATTAATAGAAATGCGGTCAGTAACAATATAGTTATTTGCAAAGAACAAGATACATATAAATATACCTATAAAAGCAAGAACATAAATACCTTTTCTTATATATTTCACAGAATTATTCTATGTTGAAATTTTTTAAAATATTAAAACTTCGCCTTTTTGTGAGTCTTGCTGGTAGTTTTTTGGCCATATATTTTTCGTGT
>CAOSOP010000012.1 GCA_948525355.1 uncultured Bacilli bacterium
ACCGGCATAAATTACCCCTCTATTTGGCCAGAAAAGAAGCCGCAAAAAGGCGAAGCGAACACCGAAGGTAAGTAAATTTTAAATATCTAAACTATTCATATCTAACAGAAATTCTTTTATTCCTATAATTAGATAGCCCTTTTCAGTTCTTCTTGGTTCCATGCTTTTTTCTACTATGATTATTTTTTTAAAAGAATCATTTGTCATATCAAATGATTTTGTCTCTTGTGCTAGTTTGTCTAAATTGGGTATATCATATGCTGATTGAATATAGTATCTTTTGCTTCCAAGGTTGGCGATGAAATCAATTTCAAGTTGTTTTCTTTTATTGATCCCATTGACAGTTTCTCTTGATTCTACTACACCAACATCTACTAAATATCCACGATATCTTAATTCATTGTATATAACATTTTCCATTATGTGTGTATTTTCTATTTGTCTAAAATCTAGTTGAGCATTCCGTAAACCGACATCTTCAAAATATATTTTATATGGAGTATTAATATATTTTTTACCTTTAACATCATATCTATTAGCTTTAGACAAGATAAAAGCATCACGCATATAATTTATATAACTATCAATAGTATTTGCGCTAATTTTTGATTTTTTTACACTTCTAAATGTTTTTTCTAGTTTTGTCGGATTTGTTAAAGAAGAAATTCCAGAACTAAGTATATTTAATAGTTCTTCAAGGTTTCTATCATTGCTCAAATTATTCCTTTCCACTATATCTTTTAAATAAACATTTTTTATTTGTGTTTTTAGGTAAGATATTTTTTGTTCATTTGTCTGCATTAAAGCGACAGCTGGTAGCCCACCATAAACCATATAATCATCATAAGCATAATTTAAGTTACCTTTATATGAAGCATAAAACTCTGAAAAAGATAAAGGTAAAATGTGAATTTCATCACCACGACCAGCAAACTCGGTTAGAACATCATTAGATAAAAATTTAGAATTGCTTCCTGTCACATAGATATCAAGGTTCTTTTCTCGTAAATATCCATTTAGGACAGACTCAAAACAATCAAGAAGTTGCACTTCATCTAGCAATAAATAATACATTTCTTTATCAACTATTTTAGATTCAATATAAGCTATAAATTTTTTAGGATCTACTTTTCGTTTGTTTTTATTTAACTCTTGCAGGTCCTCTCCTATTAGTGCTAAATCTTTTGCTGAATCAAATGCAAATTTTATAATGTGATTTTTATCAACGCCATTCTTTAATAAATCTTTGTAAAAAATAGTGTTAAGAATGTAAGACTTACCACATCCTTTAATACCTGTTATAACTTTAACAAAGCAATTATGCTTTCTAAGAGTTAACATATCTAAATATTTATTTCTTTTAATTTCCATAATAACTCCATTTAAGAATTTTGACATTTTGTCATTTTTTCTAAATTAAGTATAACATTTGGAAAATAGAATTTCAACTGTATAAGTTGTAAGTTGTTAACATTTAAGAATTTTGACATTTTGTCATTTTTTCTCAATGGAGGTAGATGTTTGCGTTTAGTATAACAAGTTCAAAACAAAACAAAAATTAGTTCGGCGGCTTCACATATATACCTATATATATAGAGGATCCAAACATGAGATTAATCATGGACTATAGTGTGTTAAACATTAAAAGATAATATACTAGTACTAGACTTCGTGGTTATATTTAACGCTTAATGCGTCTTTCTAATTTTTTTATAATGGCAATCATTAGACTATAAAAATGAGCATTATAAATGCGCTAAAAAGCGAATTTAAAATATTTAGTCAAAGTTTATTAAAGCTATAACTCGCTTGCTAATCGCAATGCAATTTCAAAATTATTAAAGTTATGATTAGCGCTATGTAGTTCGCTATCACCCCATTTTAAATCATCCAGAATGTCACCACTAACTAAGAAATAAAACAATTCTAAATTTCTAAAATTGCACACAGCTTGCATCGCAGAGCATTCCATATCAACGGCAATACATCCTTCAGATTTTCTTTTATTAAAATTATTTTTTGTTTCTCTATAAAATGCATCTGTTGTCCAAACCTTTCCTTCAACAAAAGGAATCTTGTTTTTTGCCATAAGACTAGTAACTATTGCTGAATTTTTAATTTTTATGTAGTCTTCTGCTTTAGCATAATGATATGAAGTTCCTTCATCCCTATACGCATAAGTAGGAACAACTATTTTGTTGTTGCAAATGTTTTTATCCAATGAGCCAGCAGATCCGAACACAAGAAATTTTTTAGTATCAAGTATTGCTGATACCTCTTCTAAAACACCTACTGAAGCAGGAGCACCTAACAAGGTTTTATAAAAGCCGATTTTTTTATTCTTATATTTAAATAGATAAATAGGATACTCCCCATTAACACATTTAAAGTTACCAACCTTTTGAGGATTATAATTATCGATAAGAAAGCGTTCAATTTTATTAGAAAATGAAGCAATGCAGATATCACAATTAACTAAGTCTTTTTTTCTTTTCGGATTTATTATTGCGTTACTGCTATTATCAAAACTATCGGTTATCATAACATTTCTCCTTTTATCGTATAATACCATAAATTAATAAGTTGATGAAGATAAACTTAGTTTGTGTGTTTATAAGTGGTTTTTGTATTTTCATCATCTTTTAGTTTTGGACAATTGATCAAGAATATAAGAAGCACACTAAATATGTGTCCTTAATTGTTCTAAAAAAGAATGTTTTGATGTGCTTTTTAAAAATCAAAATTATTGTAATTATTTTGTTGACAATTTGCATGTATAAATGGTATTCTTATATAAGCCGCGTATAGCGGCGCGTGTTGATGTGCAACATTACTAAAACGCCGTGGAGAGTTGCCATAAGGTGTTAAAGAAAAATTGCATTGAGCGCAAGTCTATGCTGGATTTTAGACAAGGAGGAAATATGGCAAAAGCTAGCAACATCCGTATTCGACTCAAAGCTTATGACCACAAGGTCTTGGACCTCTCGGTCGGTAAGATCGTCGATGCGGCAACAAAAACCGGAGCTACAATCGTAGGTCCAATTCCGTTACCAACGGAAAAACAAGTGTATACGATATTACGTTCACCATTTGTTAATAAGGATTCACGTGAACAATTTGAAATTCGTACTCACAAAAGAGTTATCTACATTAAGAATCCTACAAAGCAAACAATTGATTCATTGACAAGACTTGATTTACCATCAGGTGTTGACTTCGGAATTAAGTATTAGGAGTTCAAAAATGAAAGAAATAATTGGTAGAAAAGTTGGTATGACTTCTGTCTTTGCCACTGATGGAACAATGTATCCTGTTACAGTTATCGAAGTTTTACCTAATGTCATTCTTCAAAAGAAGACCAAAGAGAAGGACGGTTATGAAGCCCTTCAAGTCGCTATTGAGATAAGAAAGCGCAAAGAGTTAACAAGCCTTTAATGGGTATATTCAATAAGGCAAAAGTTTCTCCTAAGTATTTCATTAAGGAAATCAAAGGAGATGAAATCTATAATCATGAAGTTGGCGAAAATATCACCGTCGACATATTCCAAGCTGGTGAATTAGTTGATGTCACTGGTACAAGCAAGGGACATGGTTATAGTGGTGTTATTAAGAAATATGGAAAACACATCGGTCCTAAGGGCCATGGATCTGGTTATCATAGACAAATCGGTTCTTTGGCAACAAACGGACGTTGTAATAACCGCGTACATCCTGGTAAGAAGATGTCTGGTCATTATGGCGATGTTCAACGCACAGTCAGCAACTTAACTGTTGTCAGTGTCGATGCATCTAAAAACTGCATATTGATCAAAGGATCTGTCCCAGGACCTAAAAAATCAGTTGTCAAGATTAAGACTTCTGTTAAACTTCCAAACAAGAAGGTTGCAGTAAAAGATCTTGTTAACTACGCGGCATAAGGGAGGAAAATATGTTTAATATAATCAATCAAAACGTAGAATTTCCGGTTTACAGTGTCGAAGGAAAAGAAATTCGTAAACAACCAGTTGAAGCTTCATTATTTGGAGCTGAACCTCATATGCCATCTGTTCAATTAGCTGTTCGTGTTGAATTAGCAAACTGCCGTCGTGCAACTGCTAAGACAAAAACAAGAGCTGAAGTCAGTGGTGGAGGTAAAAAGCCATGGCGTCAAAAGGGTACTGGACGTGCTAGAGCAGGTTCAACACGTTCACCTATCTTCAGACATGGTGGTACTGTCTTTGGTCCTACTGGAAATGAAAATCACAGTTTAAAGATCAATAAGAAAGTATACTTAATGGCCTTTGTTTCTGCACTCTCTGCTAAAGCTATGAACAATGAAATTGTTGTTCTTGATGTTGGTGAAGGAAAAGAAGTCGCTGATTTATCAGTAAAGAGCACCAAGAAAGCAGCAGAATTGCTTAAAAACATGGGAATTAATAAGGGTGAAAAAACTCTTGTTGTAGTAGATAGTTTTCTTGAAAACCTTATCTTAAGTATGAGAAATATCGAAAACCTCAGACTTGCAATCAGCACTGAAATGAGCATTCATGATATCTTAAATGCTAAGAGAGTAATCTTAACAAGTGCTGCACTTGATAATCTCATTCAAACTTACTGCTACAGTGAAGATGAAGAAGAAAAGGAGGCTAAATAATGCCAAGAACTAAGAAAGTAGCTGAGAAAAAAGAAGAAGTAGCTACAAAAGAACTCAAGGCGACAATACATGATTTCGATATCATTCGCGCTCCAATTCACACTGAAAAAACTCAAGCTCTTCAAACAAATAACAATACAATCGTTCTTCAAGTTAGATTTAATGCAACTAAGGACGAAATAAAAAGAGCTGTTGAACGTGTGTTCGGTGTAATAGTCGACAAAGTTAATACAATAACCGTTCCTAAAAAAGCTGCAAGACGTGGCAGTAGATATAGTGGCTTTACAAGCAGATATAAGAAAGCCATTGTTATCTTAAATAAAGCCAGTGATCTTGGCGAGATTGCAAAGCTCGCTAGAGAGCAGTAATAGTAACGATACTTATAGGAGAATATTATGGCAATAAAAACTTATAAACCCGTGACTCCTGGTATGAGACAACTCACTACCTCAACATATGATGAAGTCACTAAAACAACTCCTGAAAAATCGTTAACCGTAACCTTAAAGAAAACAGGTGGACGAAACAATTCAGGTAAAATCACCTGCCGTCACATCGGTGGTGGTCACAAAAGAAAATATCGTCTCGTCGATTTCAAAAGAAATCACGATGATGTTCCAGCAGTTGTCAAGGCAATTGAATACGATCCAAATCGTAACGCTCGCATCGCTTTAATCGTTTATCTTGATGGAACAAAGAGTTATATCATCGCTCCAAAAGATTTAAAAGTTGGCGATACAGTTATGTCTGGTAAGAATGTCGAGATAAAAGTTGGTAATTGTACCGAACTTGGCTTAATTCCTGAAGGTTTGATGGTTCATAACGTTGAACTTCAACCTGGTAGAGGTGGTCAAATCTGCCGTGCAGCTGGTACAGGAGCACAAATTCTTGGACGTGAAGGACGCTATTGTTCTTTAAGTCTTGCTTCTGGTGAAGTTAGAAAAGTCTTGCTCACCTGCCGTGCAACAATCGGTATGGTTGGAAATGAAGAATACAACCTTGTTCATTTAGGTAAGGCTGGTAGAAATCGCTGGTTAGGCGTTCGTCCTACCGTTCGTGGTAGCGCGATGAACCCAAACGATCACCCACATGGTGGTGGTGAAGGTAAGTGTCCAGTGGGTCGTGATGCACCACGTACTCCATGGGGCAAGAAAGCTATGGGTGTTAAGACCCGTAAGAATAAGAAAGCTAGTACACGTCTAATAATGAGACGTAGAAATAGCAAGTAATAGAGAGGAGAAAGTATAATGGCTAGAAGTATTAAAAAAGGACCATTTATCGATGAGTCTTTACTTAAAAAAATCGAAGCTTTAAATGCAGCTAATAAAAAGCAAGTCATTAAGACTTGGAGCAGACGTTCTACTATTTTCCCTCAAATGGTCGAACATACAATTTCTGTATATAACGGAAAGACACATATTCCTGTCTATATAACAGAAGATATGGTAGGACATAAATTAGGTGAATTTGCCCCAACAAGAGTATTTAAAGGGCATACATCTGGAGACGATAAGTCATCAAGGTAAGGAGAGTTATTATGCCAAGAACAAAAAAAGTTGAAAAAGCTGAAGAAGTTAAACCCTTACGCGATGAGGCAAAGGCAATTGCTAAGAATATCGGTGTTACACCACGTAAAGCTCGTTTAGTAGTTGATTTAGTTAGAGGATTAGGAGTTGACGAAGCTGTTGCAATTCTTAAAAACACTAACAAAGCAGCATCTAAACCAGTTATGAAGGTTGTTTTATCCGCTGCTAGCAATGCAGTTAATAACTTCCACATGAATCGTGAAAATCTTTATATTCACACCATCTACGCAAATGATGGAATGAAACTTAAAAGATACTTGCCCCGTGCTAAAGGTTCTGCATCGGGACTTGTAAAGAGACTATGTTCAATTACAGTCGTCGTTAAAGAGAAAGGAGCTAACTAATGGGTCAGAAAGTCAATCCTATCGGTCTTAGAATTGGAATCAACCATGATTGGAGTTCTCATTGGTATGCAAATAAGAAAGAATTTGCTAAATATCTAGAACAAGATCACAAGATTCGTAGTTACTTTGCTTCTCGTATCGAAGAAAGTATGTTATCACACATTGATATTGAACGTGTTAATGGCGCAGTTACTGTTACGATCTTCTGCGGTCGTCCAGGTGTCGTCATGGGCCAAGAAGGTGCTAATTTAAAGGCACTCAAAGCTGGCTTACTCAAGGAAGTCGGACTCAGTGATATTAAAATCGCTTTAGTTGATATCAAGATTCCTGACTTAGATGCAAAGATTGTTGCACGCAATATGGCTAACCAATTAGAAGCTCGTTCTTCAAGCCGTATTGTTCAAAAGAGAGCTATTCAAGCTATGATGCGCGCTGGTGCATTGGGTTGTAAAACCATGATCAAGGGCCGCGTCAATGGTGCTGAAATTGCCCGTAGTGAGCAATATCGTGAAGGTGTTTTATCACTTCATACATTGAGTCAAAACATCGATTATGCTCACGTTGAAGCAAGAACAACTTATGGCCGTCTCGGTTGTAAAGTTTGGATTGCTTTACCAGATAAAGAGAAACTTGAGAGTCTCTCTAAGAGCCAAGAGCGTGGTGCTCATGGCGCACGTCGTCCACAAAAGAGTGGCGAAAGACGTCAAAAGAGTGCTCCAGCTAGTAAGAAAGGAGAATAATTATGCTTCAACCTAAAAGAGTTAAGTATAGAAGACCACACTCCTTGAGTTATGAAGGCTTATCCAAGGCTGGCAACGAAGTCAGCTTCGGTGAATATGGTTTACAGGCTATCGAAGGTAATTACATCGACAATCATCAGATTGAAGCCGCCCGTATTGTATTAGCAAGATATACAAAAAGAAGTGGAAAAATATGGATTCGTATCTACCCACACCTCGGTAGAACACATAAGGGACTCGGTCTCCGTATGGGTTCAGGTAAAGGTAGTGTTGATTCCTGGGTTGCTGTCGTTAAGAAAAACCGTGTCATGTTTGAAATCGGTGGCGTCAGCGAAGAGCTTGCAACAGAAGCTTTGCGTTTAGCCGCATATAAACTTCCTGTTAAGACAAGAGTTATAAAGAAAGGTCAAGGTAACTGATATGAAAATACAAGAAGTTCGTGAATTGACCACACCAGAACTTAAAGAACAAGTCTATAATTTGAAAGCTGAGTTATTATCACTTCGCTTCCAACAAAAATCTGGTGAGTTACAAAATGGTAAAAAGATTACCGAAGTTCGCAAATCTATAGCAAAAATGCTCACAGTTCTCCGTGAAAGAGAAATTGCTGAGTCTAGAAAGTAATGAGGTGTCATATGGAACAAGAAAAGAAAACTAGACGCCAACTTCAAGGAGTTGTTGTATCTGATAAGATGAATAAGACCATCACTGTTCAAGTTTCTACTTATAAGACACACCCAATCTATAAGAAAAGAGTTGCTTATTTTAAGAAGTATAAAGCTCATGATGAGAATAATTCTGCTAAAGTAGGTGATACAGTTCTTATCGAAGAAACAAGACATCTTTCTGCAACTAAGTACTTCCGTTTAATTAAGATTGTCGAAAGAGGAGAGGAGAATTAATATGGTACAAAATGAAACTAATTTAGTTGTTGCCGATAATTCCGGTGCTCGTTCTGTTCGCGTCTTCCGTTTGCTCGGTGGAAGTAAAAGAAGAAGTTCAACCGTTGGTGATATCGTGATTTGTGCAGTTAAATCTGCAATTCCTGATTCTAAGGTTAAAAAAGGTGCTGTTGTCAAAGGTGTCATTGTCAGAGTTAAGAAGGCTTATCAAAGAGCTGATGGCTCAACCATTTCATTCGATGACAATGCTGTTGTTCTTATCAATGAAGATTTATCACCACGTGGTACACGTGTCTTCGGACCTGTTGCCCGTGAATTACGTGAAAAGGGAGAAGGATTTATGAAGATCATCTCCTTGGCCACAGAAGTTATATAAGGAAGGAGATAACTATGAAAATTAAATCTGGTGATACAGTTATAGTCGTCTCTGGAAAGTATAAAAAGACGACAGGAAAAGTCGTTAAGGCTTTCCCAGAACTCAATAAGGTAGTTATTGAGGGTGTCAACCTTCGTACCAAACATCAGAAGCCAACACAAGGCAATCCTGAAGGTAAAAAGGTCGAAATATACGCACCAATTCATGTGTCTAATGTTATGATTTTAGACCCAAAGAAAAATGTTCCAACCAGAGTTGGATACAAAATCATAAACGGCAAGAAAGTTCGCGTCGCTAAAAAGAGTGATGCGGTTCTTGATTAGGAGGTAGTATGGCAGAAGAAGAAAAGAAGCCAGCAGCAAAGAAACCTGCTGCAAAGAAAACAACCACTACTAAAAAAGCTACTGCAGCTAAGGACAAACCTGCTTCTACTGAAGAGAAGAAGGTTAAGATAACTGTAACAACTAAGAAATCTACTCCAAAGAAACCAGCAGCGAAGAAACCTGCGGCAAAAGTAGAAGAAAAGGTTACAGAAGAAAAGAAGCCAGCAGTTAAGAAGGCTAGTGCTAAAAAGGCTGGTAGTGGAAATAAGAAACCTACCTATACTTCAAGAGTTAAAGAGGACTATCTCAATCGCATTGTTCCTGAATTGATGAAAGAATTCGGTTACAAGAGCGTTATGGAAGCTCCTCGTCTTGAAAAGATTGTCATCAACATGGGTGTTGGTGAAGCTACTGATGATAGCAAACACCTCGAAGCAGCTATTAATGATTTAACAGCTCTTTCAGGACAACATCCAGTTAAGACTAAGGCAAAGAAATCTGTTGCTAACTTCAAGGTTCGTGAAGGTCAAGCTATCGGATGTAAAGTCACCTTGCGTTCACTTAGAATGTATGACTTCTTCGATAAGTTAGTTACCATCGCGCTCCCAAGAGTTAGAGATTTCCGCGGACTTAGCAAAAACTCATTTGACGGTCGTGGTAACTATGCCTTAGGTGTTAAAGAACAACTTATCTTCCCTGAAATTGACTATGACAAGATCGGCGGAAAAGTTCGTGGTATGGATATCATCATCGTAACAACGGCCAAAACTGATAAAGAAGCATTTGCTTTACTACAGTTGCTTGGAATGCCGTTCAGACGTTAATAGGAGGAAACCATAGTGGCAAAGAAATCATTAAAAGTTAAGTGCGCTCGTGTTCAAAAGTATAAAACTAGAGAATATAATCGTTGCACTCGCTGTGGTCGTCCCCACGGCGTCACTCGTAAGTTCGGCCTCTGCCGTATCTGCTTACGTGAAATGGCCTATAAAGGCGAAATTCCTGGAATGAAAAAGTCCAGTTGGTAATAAGGAGGCAATATGTTAACAGATCCAATAGCCGATATGCTCACCCGCATAAGAAATGCTAATGCATTAGGCAGATTAAAGTGCACAATGCCTTCTTCAAAGGCAAAAGTTGCAATCGCCGACATCTTAAAGAAGGAAAAGTATATTTCTAACTATTCCGTCGAAGGTGAAGGCAAGAAAGTCTTAACCATTGACTTAAAATATGGTGTCAAAGGCGAAAAGGTTATCAGCAACCTTCAAAGAATCTCTAAACCTGGACTTAGAGTTTATTGCGAATGCGATAAGCTTCCACGTGTCTTGAATGGTTTGGGAATCGCCATAATCTCTACTTCACATGGTGTTATGACTGATCGTGAAGCGAGATTACAAAGAGTGGGCGGAGAAGTTCTCGCCTACGTCTGGTAAGGAGAAATATATGTCAAGAATCGGTAAAAAACCAATCGACATCCCAGCTGGTGTCGAAGTAAAAGTTGAGGGCAGTACCCTTACAGTCAAAGGACCAAAGGGAACCTTAACTCAGAGTTTCAATGCGTGCTTGAGCTATGAACTTAGCGAGAAAGAACTCATAGTCAAACGTCCCGATGATAGCAAGGAGCACAAGATGATTCACGGAACAACCCGTGCATTAATTCACAATATGGTTGTCGGTGTTTCTGAAGGCTTCAAGAGAGTTCTCGAGATTCAAGGTATTGGTTATAAGGCTCAAATGAGAGGAAATAACCTAGTATTAAATGTCGGACATTCTCACGAGGATGTCGTCGTACCACCTGAAGGCATTGCACTTGCTACTCCAAATGCAAATACCATTGAAGTAACAGGTATTGATGCTCAAAAGGTTGGACAAGTATCAGCTTTGATTAGATCTTATCGTCGTCCTGAACCTTATCATGGTAAGGGAATTCGTTATCAAGGCGAGCAAGTACTTCTTAGAGCTGCTAAGTCAAGTAAGAAGGATAAGTAAGGAGGTAAAACAGTATGGTTAAGACAATTGATAAGAACACTGTTCGTCAGAAAAGACATCTACGTAACCGTAAGTCAGTTTTAGGTACTGCATTACGTCCACGCGTTTCTGTTTATCGTTCTAATACACATATCTATGCACAATTAGTCGATGATCAAAAAGGTGTTACTTTAACTTCATCTTCTTCCGTTGTTTTGAAATTAGACAATGGTGGAAACATTGAAGGTGCTAAATTAGTCGGTGCTGATTTAGCTAAGAAAACTTTGAAATTAGGTATCAAAGAAGTCGTCTTTGATCGTTCAGGTTATTTATATCACGGTCGTGTTAAAGCATTAGCAGAAGCCGCACGTGAAGAAGGACTCAAGATTTAGGAGAATGAATATGGAAAAAGAAGAAACAAAAGTTGAAACTGTCGCTTCTGAAGTTAAGGAAGCAAAGCCTGCCGCTTCTAATCGCGAAGGGTCCAAAAAGGGTGGCGAACGCCGCTCCGCAGGAAAGAATATGGCTCAACGTCGTCCTGTTGAAAAACTCTATGAAGAGCGTATCATCAAGATCAGACGTGTTTGTAAAACCACAAAGGGTGGACGTCATATGCGTTTTTCTGCCTTAGTTGCTATTGGTGATGGAAAGGGTAAATACGGTTTTGGAACTGGTAAGTCCGCTGAAGTCCCAGAAGCAATTAAAAAAGCCTTAGATAGTGCTAAGACAAATTTACTTAGATTACCACTTGTTAAGAATGACTCCATTCCACATTCAGTTGTTGGAAAATTCGGAGCAACATCAGTCTTCTTAAAGCCAGCTCCTGCTGGTACTGGTGTTATCGCTGGTGGTCCTGTTAGAGCAATCTTAGAGTTAGCTGGTGTTAAAAACATCTATTCTAAAGTCTATGGTTCTAGAAATCCAGTCAATATTATCAAGGCTACAGTCAATGGCTTATCTTTATTAAAGTCATATACTGCACTTAATAAATTAAAGAATAGTAAGGAGGGTTAATATGGAACTTTCTAATCTTAAAGTTGTTCCTGGAAGTACACACTCAGGAAAAAGAGTCGGTCGTGGATTAGGCTCTGGCATGGGTAAAACTTCAACTCGTGGACAAAAAGGTGCTGGTGCACGTAGTGGTGGCGCTATCAATCCAGGATTTGAAGGTGGACAGACTCCTCTTTATAGACGTATTCCTAAAAGAGGTTTTAAAAACATCAATCGTAAAGAATACGCAATTCTCAATGTTGGAGATTTAGTAAGAATCGTTCCACTCATCAATGCTTTATTAGAAGATGAAGAAGAAGCAGTTATTTCTGCCGAACTTCTCGCCTATGTTGGCATTTTAAAGAAGCTTAATGATGGATTAAAGATTCTTGCCGAAGGCGAAGTTCCTGCCGAATTAAAGGGCAAGAAATATGTCATTCAGTGTTCGAAGATTTCTGGTGCCGCACGCACTAAGATTGAGAATGCTGGTGGAAAAGTCGACGTTTTGGAGGCTTAAATATGAAGAAGGTCGCTGCTATCTTAAAAAATAAAGATATAATGAATCGTATATTATTTACGATTGCTATCTTTCTCATATTTAGAATTGGTTCAGCGATTACTATTCCTGGTGTAACAATTTCTGAAGATGCATTTGATACAGGTGACATCTTCGGAATGTTAAACCTCATGGGTGGAGGAGCTTTACAGAGCTTCTCTTTGTTTGCATTAGGAGTTTCCCCTTATATCACTGCTCAAATTATCGTTCAACTTCTTCAGATGGATGTTTTACCAGTCTTAGTTGAATTAGGTAAGCAGGGTGAGAGTGGAAGAAAGAAAATCGACATGGCAACACGTTACTTGACATTGTTCCTCGGAGCTATTCAAGCATACGGCATAACGATTACAATGCAAAACTCCCAGGGACTTGTACTTAATGATACTTCGTGGTTTGGTTATATTAAAATCATCGTCTTCTTAGTAGCAGGTTCAATGCTCCTAATGTGGATGGGTGACCAAATAACTAACAAAGGTATCGGTAATGGTATATCAATGATCATCTTCGCAGGTATTGTATCTGCACTTCCAAACCAGATTATTGGTGCATTCCAACAGTATTTAGGTCAAAAGATATTGACCAAGGATTCAGCATTGATACTTGAAGGCGTTTTATCACTTGCGCTCTACCTCTTAGCCTTCTTCTTGATTGTCGTGTTTGTTACATTCACTGAAAAATCAGTAAGAAAGCTTCCAGTAAGCCATTCTTCTTCAAGCACATCAAATGCTGCAGAAAACGCTAAGTCATCATTTTTACCGATAAAGATGAATTCATCTGGTGTTATCCCAGTTATCTTCGCTTCATCACTCATGATGGCTCCAGCTATTTTAACTTCATTCATCGCTGGACAAGACATTCCAAACTGGGCACAGACAATGATAAATGTCTTCAACTCTCAGGTTCTTGTCGATACTGGTGGTGTAATGATGCCGTGGGGCTTGATTATCTACCTCGTCTTGATATTCGCCTTCACGTTCTTCTATTCTAATTTACAGATTAATCCTGAAAAATTAGCAAAGGATTTCCGTGAAAACGGAACATATATCACTGGATTACGTCCAGGAACAGAGACTGAAAAGTATATTCGTAAAGTCTTAAATCGTGTAACTCTTCTTGGCGCATGCTCACTTGCATTGATTGCTTGTCTTCCAATTTCGTTATCACTTGCTGGCATCGTTCCTGCAAGCTTAGCCCTTGGTGGTACAGGACTTATCATTGTCGTTGGTGTTGCACTCGAAGTATTCAATCAAATTGAAGGACTTCTCGCTGGAAAAGATTATGCAAAGGTAATATAAGGAGGAATATATGTTAAATATTATCATCATGGGTCCACCTGGTGCAGGTAAAGGAACTCAATCAGAACTAATAATCAAAAACTATGGTATTCCTCATATATCTACCGGTGATATGTTCAGAGAGGCTGCTATAAACAAGACAACTCTTGGACTTGAAGCAAAAGCATTTATGGATCGAGGAGAACTTGTTCCTGATGAAGTCACTATTGGAATCGTCAGAGAAAGACTTTCAAAAGACGATTGTGCTAAAGGCTTCCTTCTTGATGGATTTCCACGCACATTGGTTCAAGCAGAAGCATTAAAAACACTTCTTAATGAAATCAATCGTCCAATAACTTCGGTAATAAATCTTGCAGTAAATGAGAAACTTCTCATCGACCGCATTTCTTCAAGAAGAGTATGTCCAAAGTGTGGAGCTTCTTATAATCTTCTAACTAAAACTAGTAAGAAAGAAGGAATCTGCGATAACTGTCAAGGAGAACTCATCTTACGTGATGATGATCGTCCGGAAAGTTTCAAGGTTCGTTTAGAAGCTTATAAAGCTAAAACTCTTCCACTAGTTGAATACTACAAAAAAGAAGGCTTGCTCAGTGAAGTAGATGGTCTTGCTTCAATCGAAGAAGTCTTTAAATCTATTCAAGAAATATTGAGCAAGGGTAAATAATGATTATTCTAAAGACCAAGAAAGAATTAGAACTAATCAAAGAAGCTGGTAAAAGACTTGGTTTGATGTTTGACTTCATTAAGGATTACATCAAGCCAGGAATTTCTACCAAGGAGCTTGATAAACTTTGTGAAAAGTTTATTAGAGATTCTGGGTGCATTCCTTCATGTCTGAATTATGAAGGCTATCCTGCATCGATATGCGCATCGGTAAACGATGTTATAGTTCATGGTATACCTTCACCCAAGACAATTCTAAAAGAAGGTGATATAATATCAGTTGACGTTTGTAATCTATTAAATGGTTATCAAAGCGATGCTTGCCGAACATTTGCTGTTGGAAAGATAAGCGAAAAGGACCAGATGCTTATTGACGTCACTGAAAAATGTTTCTACGCGGGTCTAGCTAAGGCTATTCCTGGTAATCACATCGGTGATATTTCTAGTGCTATCGAAGAAGTAGCTCATCGATATGGTTATTCCGTGACTGAATACTATGGTGGGCATGGTATTGGTCGCGAAATGCACGAAGATCCTATAATTTTAAATTATGGTCGTGCAGGTACTGGTCCGCTTATACGTGAAGGAATGGCTCTATGTATTGAACCAATGCTATTAGCAGGTAAAAAACATACGAGGCGTTTGAAAGACGGATGGGGAGAGGTCTCCATTGATGGGCGGAATACTGCTCACTACGAGAACACTGTTATAATTACTGCCGAAGGAGCAGAGATTGTCACTATTGACGACGGTGTTACAAGACACTTAATGGGAGGAAAATAATGTCCAAGGATGATTTTATTCGCTTAGAAGGTAAAGTAATTGAACTATTACCAAAAAGTAAATTTACAGTATTATTGGATAATAACGGCGTGAAGATTCGAGCGACCCTTTCCGGTAAAATGAGAAAAAATAGCATTATCATTGTACTGGGCGATAGAGTTTCAGTTGAAATCTCCCCTTATGATCTTACACAGGGTCGAATCACATACAGATATAAAAACTAACTAGGAGGATTCAAATGAAAGTTAGACCATCAGTTAAAAAAATCTGTCCAAAATGCAAAATCATTAGAAGAAAGGGTAGAGTTATGGTTATCTGCTCTGATCCTAAGCATAAGCAGAGACAGGGATAAGGAGAAAAATAATGGCACGTATTGCACAAAAAGACATACCAAATGATAAGGTCGTTGTTTATTCATTGACCTATATTTATGGCATCGGACTTACAACTGCAAAGAAAATTTGCGCCGAAGCCAAAGTTGATCCTACGAAGAGAGTTAAGGATCTCAGCGAAGCTGAACTTACCGCTATTCGTACAGCAACAAATCAGTATAAGACCGAAGGTGATTTAAGAAGAGAAGTCAACTTAAATATTAAGAGACTTCAAGAAATCGGATGCTATCGTGGTATTCGTCATAAGCATAAATTACCAGTTCGTGGTCAACGTACTAAAACAAATGCACGTACCTGTAAGGGTCCACGTAAGACAGTCGCCAACAAGAAGAAGGCTGTCATGTAATTAGGAGGATAATATGGCTACTGATAAGAAAACAATTCGTAAGAAAAAAGCTAAGTTAACTTTTACTAAAGGTGTTGCACATATTCACGCTTCCTATAATAACACCATCATATCTATCTCAGATATGGAAGGTAAAGTAATTAGCTGGGCATCCTCAGGATCTATAGGATATAGTGGAAGCCGTAAGAGCACCCCATTCGCTGCCCAACTCGCCGCTGAGAAGGTTGCAAAGAATTGTCTTGATCGTGGATTAAAGACAATTGACGTCGAAGTCAAAGGACCTGGAAGTGGTCGTGAATCAGCAATTCGTTCATTACAAGCTGCTGGATTGAAGATTGTTACAATCACAGATGTAACCCCAATCCCACACAATGGTTGCCGTCCACAAAAACGTCCAAGAGGATAATAGGAGGAATAAATAGATATGAAGCAATTTCAACAACCTAAGTTTAAAATAGGAAAATATGAAACTAAGGAGAATAGCTGTGCTGAATTCATAGTGGAACCACTTGAAAGAGGCTTTGGCCTCACCTTAGGTAATGCTTTACGTCGTGTTTTACTCTCTTCTATTCCTGGATCAAGCATCTATGCTATCCAAGTTGAAGGAGCTCGCCACGAGTTCTCAGCTTTAGATGGTGTATTAGAAGATGTTACTTCAATCGTTCTTAATTTAAAAGATCTTGTCATTAACATCACTGATGATAATGATGATTCTAAAAGAACAATGACTCTTAATGTCAAAGGTCCTGCAACAGTTACCGCAAGAGATATTGTTGCACCAAGTGATGTCGATATAATCAATCCTGACCTTGTAATCGCTCATGTAGCAGATGGTGGTGAATTGAATATGACATTATTTGCTGATAAGGGAAGAGGATATGTTACATGCGAAAACAATAGAGCATTAAATCCTTCTTATCCTATTGGTACAATAATGACCGATTCATCCTATTCACCAATAGTTAGAGCTGATTATGTTGTCGAACCAACACGTGTTGGTCACGATTCACGTTATGATCGCTTGATATTAAAGATTGAAACGAATAGTGCTATGAGCCCTGCAGATGCATTATCTATCGCATCAAATATTCTTATAGCTCACTTCAACATCTTTGCTGAACAAAGTGAAAATATCTTAAATGGTGGAATTATCTTTACTACTAACGATGAACCAGTTAAGAACAAATTTGCAGATATGACTATAGAGGAATTAGATTTAACAGTTAGAAGCTATAACTGCTTAAAGCGTGCAGGTATTTCTACAGTTATGGAATTAGCAGAAAAGAGTGAAGAGGATATGATGAAGGTCAGAAACCTCGGTAAAAAATCACTTAAGGAAGTAATTGAAAAACTCGAACAAATTGGTTTGAGCTTCCGTCAGATTTAATAAGGAGAATTAGCATGAAAACACAAGGACGTCATAATGTTCATGGTAAAGGTGGTGTTAGATTTAAGGCCGCTTATACCGCAAGCAAAAATAAATCCATGTTAAGAAATGTTGTAACACAATTAATCATATCTGAACATGTTACTGTTACACAAACAGTAGGTAAGCAAGTTTCTGCATTAGCAGATCGTTTGGTTACATATGCAAAGAAGGGTGATTTATCAGCCAGAAGACAAGCTGCAAGAATTGTCAGAGATGTCTACACTGATAAAACAGAAAAGCAAACTGCACTTCAAAAACTCTTCTCAGTCATAGGACCAAGATATCAAAGCCGTAACGGAGGATATACCAGCGTTTTAAAGATTGGTAATCGCCGTGGTGATAATGCAATGATGACTTTAGTCAGCTTTGTTGATTAATCTTAACTGAAATAGTAATTAAGATGGATAATAAGAGCCTGTTATTAGCAGGTTCTTTTTGTTTGCTCGCCCCCTCCTCCTATCGCTCCCCCGAGGACGTCGCCCCAGGCGAAGGA
>CAOSOP010000013.1 GCA_948525355.1 uncultured Bacilli bacterium
GCCCATTCAAAAACCCTCAACCTGGCCGGCAAAGGGCCTGCAAAAAGGCGAAGCAAACACTAAAATCAGATGAATATAATGCTTATTTTCATTAATTCTCTGCACAAATAAAAAAAGTTGATAGGAATCTTGCTATCAACTTCTAACTTAGGAGGCGCTTAATGCTTACACTTATATATATGTCATTATTTTAATAAATAGGCGTTAAGCGCCTATTTTCTTAAAAAATGTGTGTTCGCCGTAACACTCAGTGAATTGTATATTGGCATATTATATATACTATAAAATAGTACGATAGATATCGCGGAACATATTAAGCCTTGTAATAAGTTAAATGTAATGTCAAATGAAGCAACAGATAACCCATACAGGAAATATTCTAAAAAGAAATATCCAGCACTCATAAAAACTCCACCAATTAGTATAATAAATGGACTTACAATTAATGCGACTTTCTTATTATATTTGGCCACAATTCTTATTAAATATCCGATTAGCAGTCCTTCTAATGTTTTTATTATGAATGAAAAAGGAGCATATATTCCATATCCCAATGACACATCTGCTATACAGGAAGATATTCCACCAACTAAACCACCTATTACTGGATGAAGAGTTGACGATAATGTCATTATAAGGACGTCGGATAAATTTACATATCCCTGGCCGTTATTAATTTTAATTACAGCAAATATAGTAATAATAATGTTTAATGCCGTGAATATAGCAATCATTGAAATTGATTCTATATATATTCTACTTGAATATTTTGCCTTTAATCTCATAGCCGTTAACAAAGCTCCTTCCATCAACCATGTTTTTTCCTTCTCTCTTCAACTGAAGCACTTCAAACTGTCCATCACTTCCTTGAACCACTAATTCTTTGTTAGTTGAAACAACTTCTCCAATTGAAGCAATTACTAAATCATTAACTTTTCTAGCACGATATATTTTAATTTTTTCATCATTTAATAATAAATATCCGCCTGGTTGATATGACAAAGCTCTAATAGAATTTATCAAGTTATCAACACTTTTTGTCAAATCTAAATGTTCCTGCTCTTTTTTTATCATGCTTGTAAAAGTTGCGAGGTCGTCATTTTGTTTTTGTCCAATAAGTTTTCCCTCAAAAAAAGATAGAAGTTTTTCTTCGACAAGTTTAAAGGCGTTTTCACTCATTTTATCACAAAGACTTGTATAATTATCATCTTCATCAATTGAAAACTTTCGTATTGCATAGACTTCTCCACAGTCAACACCTTTTTCCATCGCCATCAAACTAACACCCGTTTCTTTATCACCATTAAAAAGTGAATATTGAATTGGGGCAGCTCCACGATATGATGGAAGTATCGAACCGTGTAGATTTAATGCCTTAAACTTTGAAAGATTTAAAACATTAGTAGATATGATTTGACCATATGCAAAAGTTAAAAGAAGGTCTGGCTTTAAATCAATAATAAACTGATAATCTTTATTTAGTTTTTCAACCTTATAGCAAGGAATATTATATTCTCTTGCAACTTTTGCAACTTCGCTCAGCGCTTTATCACCTTTTTTAAATGAATTATCAGGTTGGGTAATACACGCCTTTATTTCAACCTTATTCCATAGTATTAGTTTTCTTAAAAAATCAGCTGACATCTTTGGCGTTCCTAAAAATATTATTGAATACATATTTCCCTCCTTTGCGTATATTATATTACCAAAATAAATATAGTATTAAAAGAAATATGAAAGAATATATAATTACAAAAACACCAATTGACACAATAGATTTTCAAGAAAACACTGTCTATATAAAAAACGAATCAAAAAATCTAAGCGGTTCAATAAAAGATAGAGTATTTAACTACTTGATCAGAAAGCTTTTTCAAACACAAAAAATCTATGAAAATCAAATAATAACTTTGGCAAGCAGCGGTAATGCCGCGATAAGTTTAGTCATGCTTTGTAATATATATAATCTTAAACCAATTATATTCCTTCCCTCTTCAACAACTATTGAAAGAATTGAAATCCTTAAAAATCTCAGTGGAGATTATTTCTTAATAGATGGAAACATGGAAGCCTGTAATAAATGTGCAGAAGAATTTGCTAAAAGAAATAATGGATATTTCATCGACCAGTTTAATGATAAAGAATTGTTAAATGCTCATGAAGATACATTTTTTGAGATTATAAATGAAATAAAAAATATCGATTTATTTATAACAAGTACTGGTACAGGTGTAACTTTATCGGCACTAGGAAAAAGGTTAAAGAGTTATTATAAAAAATTAAAAATAAATGCTTATGAACTTAACGAATCAAGGTTTATCAGCGGCACTCTTTTTGCTAAGCATAAAATTGAAGGTATAGGTCCCAATTTTATACCTAAAAACAATCAAACATCACTAATCGATAAAACTATAAGTTTTGACCAAGATAGAATCTTTGACTTTACCTTAAAAAACGAAGAACTTGACTATGGACTTTCAACACTTGGTGCATTTATCGCTATTCAAGAACTTAATATTAAAAACAAGCATATATTAATTATCGGCTTTGATAATAAATCAAAGTATCTCAGCGCGATAAAAGAATATAAGCAAAAAAATGAAAGAACTAATTGAATTTATAAAAACTCACGATAAAGTCAAACCTTCAACGCTTCAGATTATATTAACCTATCCTGGATTTAAAGCTATCTATTATTATAAAATCGCAAATTTCTTTTCCCGGCACAAAATGAATTTAATCGCCAATATGATAACATTTCGTGCACGCAAAAAAACTGGAATAGAAATTGCACCCAAAGCCACCTTAGGAAAAAACATTTTTATCGACCATGGATTTGGTGTTGTAATCGGTGAAGATGCTGTAATTGGTGACAATGTCATCATCTATCAAGGCGTAACTCTTGGCGCAAAAGGAACCGAAAAAGTCGGTGAAAAAAGACATCCAACGATTGGTAACAATGTGATTATCGGTGCAAATTCAATTATTCTAGGACATATTAAAGTTGGCGATAACTCAATTATCGGTGCTGGATCAGTTATACTTCATGATGTCAATGAGAATTCTACAGTAATACAAAAGAGGCGGTAAAACCGCCTCCCGATGACCGAATTAGTTGATAAGACACTTGGAGCTAATCGGTTATACCGACAAGTGAATTATAACTATTCACATAAGCGAAGATATAAATCCTCCGATCATCTTTAGTAGCGAGTTAAACAAACTACTAATTTTTTGTCCGATATAATTGGCCCCCTGTCCTAAAGCGTTTGGCTCTGCCTTAGAATTTCTATCGTCTTCGATCAACCCGTCGGTAATGATCTCGCCGTTATTAATGGCCGCTTCAAACTCACCAATGTCTTCTTTAACTTGTTCCTCCTTAACGGATTGTCCACCTCCGTAAGAAGCAACAGCCGAGAATAATAGTAGTCCGGAGAAAACGATCAATCCAATCTTCCAAAATTTCATTTGTTCACCTCACGCCATTAATATATACTTTATAATCAACTTTTTTTGTCGAAAAGCTGTATCCTTAAACTACTTGTACAAATCATTGATTACGCTAGAAATGACATCGGCTAATATTTCAACCTTGTAGTCGATATCATTACTAGTGAAATACTCATCTTTCTTTAAATCTGATATTCCTTCGCTCAACATGCGATAAGAAGCTCTATCAATATTATACGAATCAATAAAGTCTTTTATGATAGAAGCTTTATTAACAACTGTCGCAACACCGATGCTGATGACTGGAACTTTTAAATAATCTTGGCTCAATTCTTTTCGACGATTGCCGATTCCTGAACCAGGTGCTATTCCACCATCACTTATTTGTATCACCTTATTCAAACGATTTAGCTTATGCGTGACAAGCGAATCTATAGCGATAACATAGTCAATATCTTCTTCTTTGATTACCGCTTTGGCTAAACTCGCGCAATCGATTCCAGTTTGTGCAAAAACACCCGGAGAGAGCGAGAGAATCTTTTTCCTTTTCTTATCTAAGCTGGCGTTAATTCTGCTTGATACTTCTGGTCCTAGAGCATCTGGTGCATAGTTTTTATTCCCTATACCTAACAATAGCGCAGAAGATTTTTTCAAATGCCACTTTTTAATAAAAGAATTAAGTGCAGTTTTAAAGGCTTCCTTTAAGCTTTCAATGCTCATATCCTTTGAGTTATCGATTAAAGAATATCGTCCAACCCTTTTATTATATATATTATCAGGATTTAAAATATCTAATTGCTCTATATTAAGCCCTGAAACATTCATTCTCTTAACTCTGATTCCATGATCTCTTTTTATTTCGACCGCTTCACTTGCAATATCATATGAAGCGAAATCGAAGCGATTATTTAAGTGTTTTGAATTCATATTTCATTTCCCTTATTTTATCGATAATAACTGGCAAAGCCTTTAATGATTTATCTTGATTTTTTGATCTATCATGCATAAGTATTATCGAGCCATTACTAATCTTTTTAAGACCATTTTGAATGATATCTTCAACAGTATTTCCACTCTTCCAATCAAAAGTATCGACATTCCATGTATAGACTTTTAGTTTTAAATCTTCGGCCACTTTTAAAAACTCATTCGCCAAAATTCCATATGGTGGACGAATGATATATGGACAATAGCCTGTGACATCAAATATTGCTTTTTGAGTATCCACTATTTCTTTTTTAATCTGATTATAATTAAGTTTATAAAAATTAGGATGTGAGAATGAGTGAATTCCTATTCTATGGCCTTCCTTATACACTCTTTTAATAACATCTTTATTTTTTATCGCATTTTGTCCGAGCATAAAAAAAGTTGCCTTAACTCCTTTTTCCTTTAAGACATCCAAAACCCTATAAGTATTTTTTGGGTCTGGTCCATCGTCAAATGTAATGGCCACTTCCTTACAAGAAGTTACAAAATGATTATATATATTCTTATATTTTATCGTTGGTAATAAAAAAGATAATAAGAGGAATAGTGCTTTCATATTCACCTCCTTACTTATTATCTTTCATTAATTTGTTTTTATACTAAGGTCGATTAGGATTTACTGGTATATGAGTTGGATTAGAGCTGTCATAATGTCTAATCGAATATGCTAAATCTTCAAATACCAGATTATCGATACTTCCATCACATTGGGTGTTGAGATAAAGGGTATAGAAAGACTTAAACGCAGTACTATCTGGCATATATTCATCAAATAGCATCAACGCCAGATTTGAATTAACATCGCTTCTTTTAACGCTATAGTCGCTATAATACATATTAGATACTTTCTTTAATAATGCTAGCGAGTCTTTATCTTCTTCAGAATACCCTGAATCTTCTAAAGTCATATTGCTGATTGTTTCAGGATATGAACCCATTAAACTTATCGCATCAGCCATTTCTTGCTGTGTCTTGGCTTTTGTAAGATCTAATAGTCCCTTAACTCCTCTTGCCTCAACGATATTTAAGCGGAAATACTCGCGTTGCATTTCATCACGTTCAAAGAAGAAGGTCTCCATAACTTTTGCGCTTTCTGAATCATTGACAGCACTACTAAATCCGTTATTAAAGAATGAAGCAACAACTTCAGAAGCAAATAACGACTTGAATGCGCTAACTTCTCCATTGTTATTGATGATAGCCATCGTATCCATGATAAAATCATATGCTTGCTGACCATCTATTTCTAAGTTATCCTTACTAAAATCAACGCTGATCATGCTTGAAAGATTTTTTAAGAAATTATTTAAGATGTCACACTGGAGTCTTAAATCATCATCGGAATGACCGTAGTTGAAGAAAAGTCGGCGAATTCTAGCAGCCTTTATATGCTCGTTAGCATTAGAAGGCATGTCGCGGATTAAATCAATTAAACTCTTAGAAGTGCCATCAGAAGAAGGAATATCAGTGTTTAATATATAAGATAAAAGAATGTATTCTTTATTTTCATTTAATAACTGCATTCGATCTATTGGACTTAAGATATTATAAAGATTAAAGATATCAGTATTAAATCCTAATTCAGAACTATCGAGATAGTGACCACCTTCACTATCGATATAATAGATATTTCTTGTAAGTTCTAAGAACACACTCAATTCCTGATCCCAATATGCAATATCTTCTTCACTTGTTGTTAAGTGGACACGATAATTGATGTCATAATACTTTTTACCATTGATCGTTGTTAGCTGATCGATGTAGAAGACTTCAAACGCTTGTTGAATAAATGTTGGTATAGCTTGGTGAAGAATCTTACTATCGTTCAACGATGTAAGTATGCTTGCAACTTGATCTGGATTCAATGAACTGAAGGCATTCACCTGTTCGATATCTATTCCGTTTGCCCGCTCTAAGAATCTTATAATCTTTGAGTTCTCATTTAAAACGACTTGTCCACTTGCATCTTGATAATCAAGCCAATCTGTTACTGAAGTAATTATCGACTGCATGCTAGCTTTTGCCTTCAACTTCTTTTCTTTTTGAACTTGCGCGCTATCATCATCTTTTGCAACATGATTAGTGACCATTTGGTCAAGGCGAATGAAATTGAATATTGAAGAAAGTATTTCTTCGTGTAAACTCAAACGCTCACCTTCGATATTCGTGGTAAAAGTCTTTAAGGAAGCAAAATCATCGAGAATGACCTTTAAGCTATCAAGCTGTTCTTTTGAAAGGTTCATCACCTGATCTTGGGCTAACAAACTCTCTAATACTCCACTAGTGAACTGATCATATATATGTATTAAATATTCAATTTCAGTCCTTAATTCTTCTTTACTCATCGCGAATAATACATCGGTATTTAGCTTTTTCAAATCAATGCTGTTGTCTTCATCTAAAACAATAGCTTCCGTGTTGGCGATAGCATTTTCTAAAAGATCACCGATGACAATGTGCAAAGTGTTTGTCTCAACCAATGAAAGGAGAATATCCTTTAGTAAAACTGGATCAATCGAATCTCCTTTAATATTATCGACACCAGCATTGTTGATTTTTTCTAGTAGATTTATAAGATTATATATCTCACCTTTAGTCGATATTTCTACATCTTCTTCTAAAATCTTAATTACCTTCTTTTCCTCAACCCAAGTCCATCCACGATTATTTAAACCTGTTGTTGGATCACAAGTTTGGAAAATACTTGAATTAATACTACTACCTAAGACTCCTTTAAAAGAATCGTTGTTCATAACGGATGATAAGAGATTGCCAAAATTATCAAAGAATAATCCAGTATCTAGCTGTTGAACAGACATTATTTCAGTCTGCGCAAAAGCAGTTAATATTGCATTAACTCTAGTTAAATCAGAATTGAGCCAATCAATCTTATCTAGCCCTCCATCTTTTGATATAGCTTTTAAACTGTTGATGATTTTTTCAAAGCAATCACCTTCATTTTCCCAGTTCTGAACTATAGAAAAGTCTACTTCAACTCCCAGGTCCTTTAATATTGGAGATATGTTTTTATTAAATATCGATGCTAATGATGAAGAAAAGACATAGCTTTTACCTAATCCTTGCAATATTTCTTTGATCATCGAACCTTCAATTTTTTCAAATGTAATATCTGAACTATCGAAGAAATCAAGGTGATTCTTTAATACAGCAAATGAATCAACGATATTGATTATTTCACCTGTATTAGTTTTTTCATCATACCATATAATTTTATCAAGGTTATTAGGCACGACAACTCCTAAATCTTTTATCGATTGTTCGGATAGAATTCCCTTGACTAAGGCAATAAAATTACGATCATTTTCATATTCATCACTGCCAGAAATTCGATGACTTGGATTGATTATTTTCGATGTATATAAATTAACAAGAACTGTTTTAAGTTTTTCAGTATCAATTTTTCCAATAGTATCTTGCAAAGATTGGCTTTCATCACTTCCAGAAATTTGTTTTGAAATTTCTAGAGCGTTTTTAATCGTATCAAGAAGCAAATTGAATTCTTCTTCCATCATAGCTGGTGAAGAAAAATTAAAGTTCAAATCATCTATACTGAGTCCAAACAACATATCTTTTGATATATTAGCATCACTTAAGTTGCTCTTAAGAAGTCGAGGAAGAATTCTTGTCAAAAGTTCCGATTTAGAAGCGACCTTAACTAGTTTTTTTAATTCACTGATATGTGTTTCATTTGCTAAATCAATGCTATCTAAAGGAAGATTATCATTGCCAAAAACAAGAGGAATTAACTCGAAGATAATCTTAAACTCATCCTTGAGTTTTATAGTTTTTTTATCAAAAAGATCATATAAGTCATCTTCATCGATATAATCTGTGATTTCTGGAACAGAAGAAAGTATTTTAATCACTAAAGTTTTAAGGTCTAGTGATTCTACAAGTTTAGCATCGAACAAACCTTTTTGTGTATCATTACCACAGAACGCCAAACTGATTCCCTCACGCTTTTCTTCATTCTTCAATGCATCGGTAAGCAAGGAATTTATATCAAGGTTATCAAGTGTCTTTATATCCAAAGTCTTGACCAACTGTGCAGCGCAGTTTAATATGCAAGCTAAATCATTGTCCCAATCAATATCAGCATATGCGTTTTGGCTCGTTGGAAAAACACTTTCACCAAGCTTTTTATTTATTTCATCAGCCGTAAACGACATTATTTGTGATAGATTATTACTAATCATCTCGATAGAAGTGATTGATTTAAGCGCCTCAGCATATAAATCAATATTCTCTAAATATATCGTTAAATTAAATTTGTCACTATCAACACGAGAAAAAAGACCTGCATCATATAATTTACCATAGAATTCATTGATAGCACCTAGATCATTTTTAAAGTCAATATCTTTAAAATCAAGCCCCATAATAATCTTTTTGGTTAAAGGATCTTCGATCATGTGCTGTCCCATGCTTATTAAACCTGGTATCATGTTTACAATCAATTTACTTGAACTAACTATTTTTGTTAGTTCGGCAATCGTCTCCTTTAACAAAATGGTTTGATAATTAATACTAACACCATTTTCTCCACTTGAAAGATGGTCCATGAGCGGTTTAAATAAATCTACTAAAGTTTCAAACTCATCGATAAGTCCCATCTTTGCACCGTTGATTTCAACCTCGACAACTTTATTAATCATCGCATCACTGAGAGGATTAAAAATCTTCATCGTGGTAAATAGTGCTGAGTTATTATAGCCTTCAATACCAGACATAATGTTGCTATAAGTTCCATCATCGATTATTTTTAAATCATTTGATTTAGTGACCAAAGGTTCAGCTTTAACTGCGGTATTCATCATTGAGGATAAAGGTGATATCAACATAACCATACATAAGAATCCATCGATAAACCCACAAACAGCGCCGGCCCATCTGATCTTTCTCTTTTGAGCCTTCTTTGGAATAATATGCTTAAAAATAAGGTGGTAGAAAATAGTTGCAAAAACACTTCCGATCAAAAATGTCAACAGTGCTAAAACAAAGAAAATTATACAGCTGAGTATTGAATGAGAAAGAAGCAGAGCTGTGCTATATAAATCATATCCAGCAATAGGTGATATTTCATAGTTTTTTAATAAAATATTAGCGAGCGTTTGATCTAAACTAGTCAAAGGAACACCCATGATGGTTCCGTTAATTCCAAAAGTCGTCTTGATATTCATGCTGCAAATCGCTGAGGTAATCGGTTGTGCACAAAAAATCATTATGATAAAAAGAATAGAGCGGAAGATGAGCTTAAACGAAGTCTTCCATATACCCTTCCATAGACCAATAAGTGTTGCAATAACAACTATTACAATCATTGCCACAAGAACAATATTTAAAATAAGTGTAACATTATCTGCCATATTAACCTCAATAAATATAATGGATGATGTCCATATATATATTTATATTATATATTACTTTGAACTATTGCAAAAGACTATTTTAAACTCTATAATTAAAATATACACTAAGCGAGGTAAAAATGCATACATACGATGATGATGATGAAATTGAAAAGATGACAGTTGAAGAAGATAATTCAACTTTTCTTAAAACTATTAGCAACGATAAATTGTACTCTGGACTTATTTTTGGTATAGGGTTTTTAGGATTACAAATATTAGCGTATTTCCTATCACTAATTCCTAATATCACTGATTCAGTACTGACATTTACTGTTTACTTAATCTGCACTATAGTAGTTTTGGTACTAATTCTTCTTAATTCAAAAATTAGAAAAAAGATAAGCGCTCATTCTTTTTCAGATATAAAAATACTAATTTCTTTCACGGTTGGAGCGTGCGTTTCATTTTTCTTTATTAATTTTATCGTTGGAGTTGTTCAACAGTTTATTTTTAATCTTTTAAATGTCAGTGGTTCAGCAAACGACAACCAGACATCTTTAGAAGAGATGTTTAAATCCGATACACTTTCAGCCGTTCTTTTAATCTTCTCTACTTGTATTTTTGCTCCAATACTTGAGGAATTGACATATCGTGCTGCACTGATAGGACTATTTCCAAAAAAATTTAAATACCTTGGTTACACCGTCGCAAGCATATTGTTCGCTTTAATTCATACAAACTTTATTTCCGATACCCCAGTAATTGAACTTGTCAATATGCTAAGCTATTTAGCTGCTGGATTCACACTCGGCTTTATTTATATTAGAACCGAAAACATTTTACCGAGCATCGTTGTTCATGCGGTTAACAATATAATCGGTGTCGTTATGATTTTAGGTGGTAGTCAATGAACAAGAACAAGTGGATGGTTCTTGACCGATTTTGGATAAAAATCATCGCCTCAATCTTTATGGTCATTGACCATATCGCTCTTCTTCTTTTAAGCAACAATCTTGAATTACAATATGTTTTGCGCATCTTGGGAAGAATTTCTCTTCCATTATTTTTATTGATGTCAATTGAAGCACTATACCATAGTCGAAATGTGATTAAATACTGTTTAACTTTAATTATTCTAGGTTTTATTTTCGATTTGATCGTCTATTTTTTCGATGGAAAAGACTTCATGGGTAATATGTTTACCACCATCGGCATGGGTATCCTCGCTTGTTATCTAATAAAAAAGAAAAACTTCTATTCTCTTCTAGCAATACTTCCGATAGGGTATGTCGTCGTTGCAAATATATTTAACGATTATGTCTATGCAGAATATGGAATATATGGACTTGTCCTTATTTTCTCATTTTTTATAAGCTATGAAGCTGTTATCTACTATGAAAAAAAGCTTAGTATTAAAACTTCAATCGATATCAAGGCAATTCAAGATGTCTATGATCGAAGAATGAAAAACATCGCCTGCTCGCTTGCACTGGTTTTAGTTGATGTACTCTTCTATGCGTTTTTAAGAATAGGTATCTTCGAGTTTCTTCTACCTTATAATATGGCGCTTCAAACTTATTCAATAATCGCCATTCCATTTTTGATCTTATATAATGGAAGAAAAGGTTATAGCAATGTAGTAATAAAATACTCTTTTTACGCCTTCTATCCTTTACACATTGCCATAATTTATGCCATATATACATTTGGTGGTTTCTAAATGCATATTATTTGCTACAAATCTTTATTTAAGATACAATACTAATAGGAGGATATTAATATGGTATATCAAATAAAAACAGAAGCAGAATTTGAACAATTCTTGCGTGAAAACGAAAATGTCGTTTGCGACATCTACGCATCATGGTGCGGTCCATGCCAAATGCTCGCCCCCGTTTTAACCGATGCATCTAACCTTATCAAAAATGTTACATTCATAAAGGTCGACTCAGACGAACTCTTTGAAATAGCAAATAGATTTGACATCACTGCAGTTCCTACTGTTCTAGTATTTAAAAACGGCCAATTGACAAGAGAAATCACTGGATATCACACATTACCAGATTTAGCAAAAGAAATAAATGCCGGTCTAGCAAAGAAATAGTTGATTTTGAAAGCGTTTTCAATTATATTATAATTTGTCTAGAAATGAGGTTAATATGAGCACTAAGTTAAAAAAGGAATTCTATGTTCAAGGACTTTCATGTCTTGAGATGATTCCTGAAAATGATAGAAAAAAATATTACGCAGTCACGATTAATAATCGACTCCATGAATTGACATTCATTCCCGAATCAATTAAAGATGAAATAATACTGCTTGAATTAAGCGATTTAGAAGCGACAAAAATTTATGAAACTTCTCTTCGCTATTTATTCACATTAGCAATTTCAAATCTTTTTAAAGATGTCAAAGTAAGATATTCATATAATGTTTCAAGATCTATTTTTGGTAGCTTTATCAAAGGATCAACTAGACTCGATACAAAATCGCTTAAGGCGATTAAAGAAGAAGTCGACCGCTTGATTGCCCTCGACCTCCCAATTGTCAGAGTTACAGTTAATAAAGATGAGGCTAAAAAGATTTATGAGTCAATGGATGCATACGATAAATTAGAAACATTAAAGTACCGCCCAAGTGATGATGTACACCTCTATAAATGCGGTGATTATGTCAACTATATGTATGGATATATGGTTCCTTCAACCGGATACTTAAAAAAATACATTCTCAAGCACTACGCTCCAGGATTTTTAATTCAATATCCTCGTTCAGAATGCGGTGGTGAGATTCCACCATTTGAAGATGCCCCTATATTTGGCAAAACACTCAAACATTCTTCTATGTGGGCTAATAAGGTCAAAGTAGATACAATAGCTCATATCAATCAGTTTATTGAAAATCACGGTTCTGTCGATTTTATCAATATGTGCGAGAGTCAACACAACAATATGTTGAGCGATTTAGGAAATCTTATCGTCAACAACATCGATCAAACGCGATTAATATGTATTGCTGGTCCATCTTCTTCAGGAAAAACCACCTTCTCTAATCGCTTAAGGCTTGAACTCATGAGCAAAGGAATCACTCCAGTCACAATTTCAATCGACGACTACTATTTACCAAAAAATCAAATACCTAAGGATGAAAATGGTGAACCTGATTTAGAGTGCTTACAAGCATTAGACATTGATTTATTCAATCAAAACATGCTCGCATTGATTGAAGGTGAAGAAGTTGTTCTTCCACACTTTGATTTCAAAAAAGGAAAAAGAGTTGATGGAGATAAACTCTCTATAGCTCCAGACCAGCCGATTATCATCGAAGGAATTCACGCCTTAAACGATGAATTGACAAATCTAATTCCTAAACATCAAAAGTTTAAAATCTATATTGCACCTCAAGCGCAAATAAACATTGATAACGAAAATCCAATTTCTTTAACCGAATTAAGACTTCTCCGCCGCATTGTTCGCGATTCAAAATTCCGTCAATCGACGGCATCTGAAACTATAAGCATGTGGCCTAGCGTAAGACGTGGAGAGTTTAAGTGGATATATAAAAACCAAGAAAATGCTGATTATGTATATAATTCACTACTTCCATATGAATTATGTGTCATGAAAAAATATGCACTACCACTATTACAAGAGATAGACTCAAACAGTCCATATTACATCATCGCCAATCGCCTTATTAAATTTATCAAATACTTCAGCGATATCGATGATAAAGATGTTCCATGTAATTCATTAATGAGAGAATTTATCGGTGGTTCTTGCTTCGATGTAAATTAAAAATAGGATTGCAAATCGCAATCCTTTTTTCGTACAAAAAAAGAGTTAGAAACCACTAACCCTTTTAATACTAACTAATCTTTTTCTCTATCAAGACCTTTAAGTCTTCGACAGTTTTTACAGAAAGCATTTCATCTTCTTCAAAGGAAATATTAAATAAATCCTCAATGCTAATCATGATATCAGCCTTATCTAAAGAATCTAATCCAAGATCTTTAAGTTCATCTTCAGGCTTAATATCTGTTCCCTTTTTTACTTTCTTTTCAACTAGTTTTGCTAATTCTGCATAAATATCCATACATTACTCCTATTTTTAAAAAAGACCTGAGAAAAACTCAGATCGAGAGTTGCTGCTTAACGACCTTTGCGGCGTGCAGCTTCAGCCTTCATCTTACGACGAAGACCTGGTTTGATGTAAACATCGTGCTTTTTACATTCAGCAAGAATACCAGCCTTATTGACTTGACGCTTAAATCTACGTAATGCATCATCCAAAGACTCATTTTCTCTAACAGTTGTTTTTGGCATATACTATCTCACCTCACTCCCTTTTTAACCTCAAATATATTATCAAAGTTATTCTAACTAATCAATAGTTTTTTATTCAATCAGCATATTCTTCATATTGTAAAGCAACAGCTAATGCTCCTGGACCAATATGACAAGCAACTGATAACGATAATTGATCAATATATCTAAACTTAATATTTGGGAATGCTGCTTTAACTTCTTCAGCAAATTTAACAGCTTCATCATAGTTCTGCGTATGAGCAACTGAAATGCTCAATTTGCCTTGTTCATAGTATTCTTTAAGTTTACCATTTTCAACTTCATCTTTAACTCTATCAATCATCTTTTTCTTTGCTTGAGTTATTGAACGACACATAGCAAATTTATCAAAACTATCACCATCTGAATATAGAACGGGCTTAATTTTTAAAACCGTTCCTAATGCAGCCGCTGCTGCAGTGATTCTTCCACCCTTACGAAGATAATATAATGTATCAAGATAAATGTATATAGAGTTGATTTTACCAGTTTTTTCTAAGTATTCCTTTATCTCCTTACCAGTTTTTCCAAGCTTGATAAGATTTAAAGCTTCGATGACACTGATTCTTTGTGTAACAGAAATACGTTTATTATCAACAACATATACCTTATCCTTGAACTTCTCTTCAGCTAATTTTAATGCATTAGCACATGTTCCACTCAAACCGCTTGACATTGGAATATAAACTATTTCCTCATAGTCATTAAGCAACTCTGTCCAAAGATCCTCTAAATAAAACAAAGAAGGTTGTGATGTAGAAACATTAGTTCCCTTATCTCTTAAATGAACATAGAATTGGTCTTGAGTTATTGAAATATCTTCTAAAAACTCTTCTCCATTAACAACAAATGGCATCGGAATATTAACAACATTGATTTCCTTTGCAGCAGATTGAGTCAAACCTGAGTTTGAGTCAGTAATAACAATAGTTTTATTCATAAATACTTTTCCATCCAAATAATATTTTATCACACCATTTTTGACTTGTATAGATATTAAAATACAACTTTTATTCTAGCAAAGAAGATAATAATTCTCTCAAAAACCAATCAGCCATGCTATTCAATCTATTGGTTTCGGAATTATAGTGAACAGTATTCTTATTTATTAGTAAATAAGATTCATATTTAAATGTTGCAAATTTTGAAAAGTCATATCTGTTATCGATGGTTTTAGAAAAAACGCATAAACCAACTTTATCATTTCCAGACATCAAATATTCTTCAGGTTCCACCTTCTGTAAAAAAGGCATATTCTCATAAACATTATATGGAAGAAAGTTCGAATAAGCACTGCTTCCAAGCTGTTCAATGTGTTCTTTACTTAAAACGATAAACTCAGAAATCTTCGCATATTGAGTATAATGTTCATAAAAATCTGCATCATCACCATTAAAATCATATACATTTAATTTTCTAAGTCCCTGTGATTTAACTTTATTAATCATAAGTGACCTAAAATTATATCGATCGTTCATTTCTTTTCTTTGAATAAAAATAGAAATCGTTTCATTTGCCTTTGGTTGCAAACGATAATACAAAACAAAGTGACCAACTATGGTTATAAGAAAAGCTCCAATAATCGCGTAAACTTGAAAGTATGTATTAAATATTCCTAATCTTCTCTTAAACTTAGACATGTTTGCACACCTCTAAAATATATCTTCCACTCATGACAAGACGATAACTTGTCGTAACATCAATATCCTCTAATTCATCAAGTGATAAAAGCTCTTCAACTTCACCATTATACATTACACTGTACTTATAGCAACAAACCTTGTGGACATTGAATTGTGTTCCAGCAGTATTAATAAAGAAAACATTATCAATTTCATCTCTTTTATTACTTAGTATCTTTTCATGAATAGATAAGTCGCGGTAAACAACTAAACAAAGGAATAACACAATATCTAAAAAAATGAATGATAAAAAGAAGATGATTATATCGACATAAAGCAAAGTATTATGATCATTCCACAAAAAGACAGCAAGAAAAAATAGACTAAAAAATATAAGTCCTGATATTATGCTAGATATTATTATAATAAGTTTATTTCGACGAATTAGTTTAATGTTTTTTTCCATAACAAAATTATAACAAGACAAAAAATATTAATCAAATAAAAACTAGTTTTTTAAGGCTTTTTTATAAAATTCGTGATAAAGTCCAATACTACTCTATTAACTTGTGTAAAATATATAGCAATGGTATAATTAAATTAGAGGAGGAATAGTTTATGAGTAAGCTAAGCAAAGCATTGAGAATATTGTGTAAGTTTTTTGGAATTCTTATCACTGTTGCTGGTGTTGGATTTATTGTTATTGCGTGTGTAGACTTTTTTAAATGCTTTAACACTGAAAAAAATCCAGACTTATACTATTTTTTCTTTATCGGCGTAGGTGTTCTTGCCGTTGGATGTGTATTAATCAATATAGGTTTTAGCAAAGAAATTAGATCACATGCCGTTAATAGAGCTGCAAAAATAATCAATGAGACAAAAGAAAAGCTCAACCTCCCTGAGCAAAATAATGAAAGAATAGTTAATATTAATAAAGAAGAAATTGTCTGTGACTCATGCGGTGAAAAAAACTCAGCTAACAGCAAATACTGCACTAAATGTGGTCAGCAACTATCAATTGAATGTAGATATTGCCAAACACTTAATAATAAAAGTGATAAATATTGTAAGAATTGCGGAAAGCGTTTATAAAAATTAAAATCAATTACTTTTTGGTATAAGAAGAATTATTATACTATCACAATATACTTCTCACTAAATAATCCAATACTGCTTGCCCCAGTTTTCAAAATTCCACTTATCGGAGTATTCATTACACTCATAATCAATATAAAATAATTTCCCATTTTGAAGCACAAAATTAGTAGGATAGTAATCTATATTTAAATTTTCCGCATAGAGCAATTTACACATTTCTTCAACCTGTTCAATGCAGTAGTTTGGTAAATTATTTCTTTTTATAAGTTCATCAGCTGTAAGACCATCAATAAACTCTTTCAATATTCTTTCCTTAGATATATCCACTTCAATCATTAATGGCAATGGGATTCCAAGTGCTAAAAGTCTTTTGTAATCATTAAGTTCTGCTTCAATTTTGTTTCCAAAATTATAGTAGTCACAAGGCTCATGATGAATTTGCTTTAAAACATATTTCTTATCATCTCTTATAACCAAATACGAATAACCACCTTTTCCCTTGCCTAACAACTTGATAACAGAATATACCTTATTATTAACTTCTATCTCTTTTGGCAAAGTGTTATTTTTATCCATAAAAAATCTCCTATTCAATACTATTTCGATATTTATAAAATACAAATTTAATAAAAAATCTCTGACTTTATATCAGAGATTATTTACGCTAATGGTGGAGCTGACGAGGATCGAACTCGCCACCCCCTGCTTGCAAAGCAGGTGCTCTACCAGCTGAGCTACACCCCCAGCAAATGAGAGTATACCAAAGTGCAATTTATAAATCAACATTTTTTTTATTTTTTCATAATACTCCCCCCTACATCCCACACCCACCCCGAGAGCGCTGCCCCTGGCAGCGGACGAAATGGGGTGGGCGTTGAAGGCGGGGCTCCTACCAGATACGAAGTTACTAATCGAGGACAACTGGCGT